>NZ_SOFX01000022.1:0-87098 GCF_004402745.1 Cryobacterium sp. TMN-39-2 | reverse complement strand
ATCGGCCACCGTGTACCGGAACGACACCGTTCCGGCCGCATCCTCGGCGGGAGTGAACTGCACGGCCCGGCCACCGTCGATGTAATCCAGGCTGCCCTGCGACGGGGAGAACCCGCTGATGTTGGTGACCGTGAGCACGTCACCGTCGGGGTCGGTGTCGTTCTCCAGCACCGGCAACACCGTCGTCTTGCCCGGCCGTACCCCGTACGCGTCGTCGCGCGCCAACGGGGCTCGGTTCACATCGGTGCGCTCAGCGATGGTGTCTTCGAAGGACTGTTGGGCGGCTTTTTCGGTGCCGTCCTCAGCGTCCGATTCCTCGGGCGGGGTGACCTCTTCCCAGTTCTCGACCAGGCGCATGTTCGAATCCACCAGCCACACGTTGCCATTGGAGAGGTTGTTCAACGCGATCACATCACGGTTGACCCTGAATTCAAGCACCGACCCCTGGGTGGGCTGCTGGATCGTCTCCCGCATTACCTCGGAGCCGTCGCAGTCGGCGAGGTAACGCTGGGCACCCGACCAGGCCGCGTGCGCGCACCCGTTCAACCACACCGGCGCCGACACCGATTTCGGATCGGTCACGGCGGCATCCAGCTTCGCGTCGACCGTGACGATGTCGCCGCCGTTCAGAGGCACCCTCAGCAGCGCCTTCGTGGTCGCCACCAGCGCCACGTCGTTCTCGGCCCCGGTCTGCTGCAGCTTCAGGGCAGTCTGGGGAACCTCAATGCTCTCACCGTCGACAACGAGCCGATGGTTCTCCGTGTCCAGCACAACGGCGGTGTCCCCCACCGCCGCAATCTGGAACTCGCCCAGCTTCGGCAGGTCACTCGCTACAGGTTGGGCCGTGTCTTCGGAGGACGGGTCGTAGCTGAAGAGGCTCTTTTCGGTCGATGATGCTCCGAAGACCACGCCGTCCTGCGAAACGGCGATGTGGCCGCCCGCACCGAGTTCCATCACCGGGTCGGTGGTTTTGGGGTCGAAGCTCAGTTCGCCGGCGGCGTTGAGTACCCACACGTCACCGGAGGGGGCCATCACGGCGATCGAGTCGCCGCCGTGGAGCACCTCGGAACCGGGCGTCACGTCGACACGTTCGCCAAGGGTGGTGAAGGCGGGGTCGATACGTTCGATCGAGCCCACACTGCTATCGATGAGGAAGACGTCATCGCCGTTCTGCAGCACGTCGAAGGCGCTGGACGCGGCGTTGACCGAGGCGTTGAGCTCCTCGATCTGCCGGTTCAACCGGCCGGCCAGCAGCTGCTTGCCGTTGGTGACCCACACATCACGGGCCGAGAGGTCGACATCCGTCACCGGGAAACCCTCGTGCAGCACCGCGAACGACAGCGGCACGCCGGCCATCACCGACAGGGCCACTACCGAAGCCGACATCTTGCGGCCGCGCAACCACGAACTCAGGGTCCCCACCGGTCACTCCCCCTCGGCCGCCCGGTCGAGCAGGACAACATCGTCCAGACTCACCAGCCGGGTGGCGACGGCGTACTCCACCAGTCGAGCCCGCCGATTGGTGGCCAGATGGCCGGTACCGCCGCGGAGCCCGGCGACGCCGAGCTTGTCGAGTTTGCTGCAGACATTGTCGAGCTTGCGGTTGAACGTGGTCATGCTCCAGCCCAGCCGGGCCGCGGCCTCCGCCGAGCTGGGAATGGCGCCCCGCCCGGGCACAGCCTGGGTGAGGATGCTCTCGGACAGGGCCACGATCAGCAGGCGCTGACTTGTCGTGAGGGTCACGGGCAGGATGGTGGTGGTACCGCCCTCGTGCGAGGCCGACAGCGAGGTGTTGTAGAAGTCGGACTCGGCGTGGATGGTGAAGTCGTAGGTGGACGAGCCGGCGCTGAACATCACGTGCATGGTCTGGAAGACGATGGGCAGTTTGGCGCCGGGCGCCAGCCAGGCCTGCACCGTGCCGGTGGTGTCCGGCACCGTCGCAGACAAGAGGTTGCCCACGTTCGCGATCCACCACATTCCGTAGTCCTCGTAGAGCCGCAGGAAGGTGCGGTGCAGATACGGATTGTCGTCGATGGTGAGGTCGGACTCGCGCCCGATCGAGAAGTCCGCTCCGGGCTCCACCCCGTACCACTCGCCGCAGAATTCAATCCGCAGCGGCTGCACCGGCGTGATTTCAGCGGTTGCAGGCACGGTTGGCCTCCGAAATCTTGCCGTCGGTGCGTTGCAGGTAGATGTCCACGCAGACCGTGCTGTCGGGCACGACGCCGTCGACGGTGATGTCGGCGACAGCGCTGAGCTTGGGCTGGTTGGGGGTTTCGGCGCGAGCCCACCTGTAAACGTCGCCGTCCAACGGGGACGGGTTGCTGACCGTGAAGGTGACCTGACTGCCGTCTTCGGAGGTGGCGGTGCCCTCGAGGACCGGCGCCGGCACTCCGGCGGCGGAATTCACGCTGTCCGGTTTGGCCGGTACCGGAGAGGCGCTGGGGGTGAGGGCGGAGTTGTCGATGCCGGTGAGTGTGACCGCGGCGACCACGGCGCCGATCAGGAGCACGGCCGCGGCTATGGACCCGATCATCACCAGGCGGCGACGGCCGGATGCGTTCTCTATCGGGGCATCGTCGGCGGCGGCGGGCGCTGAGACGGGTTCCTGTGCTCGTACCGAGCCGCGGGGGCGTACGACGGTGGCTTCCTTGGCCGGGTTGGGGGTGCCGGGGGCGGGCGTGCCGGCGTCGGCGCTCCTGGCGGGAGCGCTGCCGGATGGGGCGCTGCCCGGTTCGATCACCCGGGCGCCGCGCACGCGTGTCGCGTCCGCCTGATCCGGTTCGGCGGGCGGCGCTGCGGGCGTCGCCGGGGCGGCCCGGGCCGGAGCCGGGGCCTGCGCGGCGATCGACACCACGGAACGCGCCCGGGTCTCGTCGTCGCCGGCCGGCGCATCCGGTTTGCCGTGCTCGGTGCCCGCGATGGTGGGGATGTCGATACCCGTTGGCGCGTAGCCGAGTTCGAGCTCCACCCGCTGGAGGGCGCGAGCGAAGTCCACGGCGGTGGCGAACCTGTCGTCGCGTCGGGTGGCCATGGCCTTGGCCAGTACGGCCACGAGCGAGCGCGGCACATCGTCACGGCCGATGGGGGTGATGGCACCGCGTTCGATGCGACCGATCAGATCGAGGGTGCCGTTGGAGCGCCCGTGGATCTCGAACGGCGTCTGTCCGGCCAGGAGGGTGTGGATGGTGGCGGCCAGCGAGAAGACGTCGCTGCGCACGTCGGGCCGCGGGTCGTCCTCGAACATCTCCGGCGGCGACCAGGGCACACTCATGCCGACCGACTGGCTTTCTCCGGTGCCGGTGGACTCCGACCCGGCCGGGCGGTGGTTACCGGTGCTGGTTTGTACGGGCAGTTCCTCGTCGAGGCTCGATGAGATGCCGAAGTCGGTGAGGGCGGGCCAGCCGAAGTCGTTGGTGAGAACGTTGGCCGGTTTGATGTCGCGGTGCAGGATGCCGGCCGAATGGGCGGTCGCGATCGCGCCGGCCAGGCGTACTCCGGTGCGCAGGGCGTCCTCGACCCCGAATTTCTGGCGCTTGTAACGCTCGGCCAAGCTCGGGCCCGAGCAGTGCTCCATCACGAAGTACGGGCGGCCATCGCCCGCGACGTCGGCGTGGTAAATCGTGACGATGTACGGATGGGTCGACAGTTGCGCCATCAGGTTGGCTTCGTCGACGAACTGCGCCTGGGTGGAGGGGTTGAGCTGCTCGGTGAGCAGGACCTTCACCGCGACCCGGCGGCGGGGCAGGCGCTGCTGGTAGAGGAACACGTCGGAGAAGCCGCCGGAGCCGAGGACGGAGACATATTCGTAGCCGGGCAATTCCGGGGCGACGGACGGCGCGCGGCGCATCACTCCTGGCCGACCGTGAGGGTGATGCCGCTACCGAGGTCGATGACGGTGCCCACGATGACCGCGGTGGGTTCGCCCTGGCGCAACTTCTGGGCCGGCTTGCCCGGCAGCACGACCAGGGTGCCGTTGCGGGAATGCAGGTCGGTGACGACGACGGTGTCGCCCTCGACGGTGAAGTGCACGTGGTTGCGCGACACATCCTGGTCGGCACCGCCCAGGCTCACCAGTTTGGGCACGAGGCCGCCGGAGATCTTGCTGACGCTCGGCGCCCGACCCACCCGGATCGGCTGGCTGAGCGGTTCCCGCACCCCGCTGGGCAGCAGCAGGTAGAGCCGAGGCGCGACGGCGGCTGGTTCGGCGGCGATACGGCGACGCGAAGCGCGCATCCTCTGGATGTCACCGCTCATCACGGTGTGGCCGTCGTGGTCGCCGGGCAGGTCGCCGTCGAGCTCGTCGTCGTCCGGGTCGTCGTCGTCCGGGTCGGTGTCGTCAGGGTCGGTGTCGTCACGGTCGGTGTCGGAGGGGCCGACATCTGCCTTCGCGACGGGCTCGTCGTCATCGGCCTCGGCTTCAGGCCGCACGGCCGCCTGCTCGACACCGCGCATCACGGTCGCACCGAACAGGTGGTCGTAGCCGCCGGCGGGGTCGGCGTCGGGCTCCGGGGCGGGCTCGATGGCCGGTGCGTTGGCAGGCTCCGCCGCCGGGATGTCGGAGATGGTCTGTTCGCTGGCCGGTTCGGCGATCGGGCGGGCCGGCGGCAGCGGCGGCGGTGCGGTCTTCGGCGCTGCCGGCGGCGGCACGATCTGCGCGGTCGGTTGCACTCGAGCGGGCTCGACTCGAGTCGGCTCGGCCCGAGTCGGCTCGGCCCGAGTCGGCGACGCCGCACTGGCGCCGTCGACGGCCAGGCGCAGGCGACGGGTGCGCACCATGCCCGCCCGGAGGGGAAGGCCGGCCCCGAGCAGCAGGGCGGCGAGGTCATCCGTGCCGATCGGGTCGGCATCCGCAACAACGGGCACAGCGGTCACCGAGAGAGCGGTGACGTCCGCTACGGAGCGCTCCACCCAGGTTGAGACGCCCAGGCCGCCGATCGACAGGTCACCGTCGGCCGTGGTCAGAACGACCTCGACTTCTCCGCGCACAAAGACCCGTACCGTCGCCGGCACCGAGTCATCCCAGGTGAGAAGCGCGAACGGCGGGGTCTTGGACAGGCCGCCGGCGGTGAGGTCGTCGAGCACGGCGCGGGCACCCTGCTCGCTCGACCCGGCACCGACCAGGCTCGCCCAGACGCGGGCGCCGGCGGCGGAATCGGCGGCGGGCAGGAGCACCAGACGGTCCCCCGTCGCAGCCGCCAGCCATCCGCCCCGGTTGTCGTCGTCGTACGAAAGCACAGATCCCCCCATTGCCGTTCTTCAGTCCGGATTCGTGTTGCGTGGCCGCGTATCTTCAAGATTCTGGTGCAACCCTGCCGGGCTTTCGCGGGTCACATCGTTGTCCGGACCAGGATCGCCCCAGGTCGACTCGACGATGACGACGGTGACATTGTCCCGGCCGCCCTTGGCCAGCGCCGCGGCGACGAGCACGTCGGCCAGTGATCCGAGGTCTTCCGGAACGGCGTGCGAGGCCAGCAGCTCCGCGATCTCGACGACCGACAGTTCCTTGGTGAGACCGTCGGAGCAGAGCAGGAAGGTGTGGCGTCCGGTCGCGGGCAACAGCCAGACATCCGCGTCGACGAATTCGTCGGCCCCGATGGCGCGGGTGATGACGTTGCGGTCCGGGTGTCTCTCGGCATCCATCGCCTTGATCAAGCCTGCGTCCACCATCTCCTGAACCGCGGAGTGGTCGACGCTGAGCTGCTCGAGGGTACGACCATCCCAGGTGTAGATACGGGAGTCACCGATATTGAACGCCATCCAGTGAAAGCCGACGTCGTCGCCGGCATCGACGAACGCGACGCCGGTGAGGGTCGTGCCGGACACTGCGGTACCGAAGTCGTCAGCAGCGCTGAGGTCGCGCACCGCGTCGTTCGACGAGTGGATCGCGTCGAGGATCCGCTCGGGGGTCGAGGGCACGCCCTGTTCGATGTGGTCGTCGAAGACCCGGATGACGGTCTGGCTGGCGGCGTCACCGTGCGCGTGACCACCCATGCCGTCGGCGACGAAGAACACCGGTGACTGGGCCAAATAGCTGTCCTCGTTGACCTTGCGCACCCATCCGACGTCGCTGCCGGCACTGAAGCTGAAGTGCACGCTCGAGTCGCCGAGGGTGATCGCACTCTCGCCGTTGACTGCCATGTGCACTCCGAAAAAATCCGTCCGGCTCCGATTCGGAGCGCTTCCGCCCTGTTCGGGGGAAGTCGAGGTACCACCGTACCAATACCCCGGGCTTGTTCAGACGCACTCTGACCGGGAAATACGGGCGTCGCACTCCCCTTCGGCCACCTCGGCCGGTCGGGGGATGGTCGCGGCACCGTACCGGCGATACCCTCGCGGTATGAACAACGAAGAACTCCGCAAACTCGCGACGAAGCGGCTCAAGGCGCGCCGTGACTTCTGGAACTATTGCGGCGTCTGGCTCGGGGTTTCTCTCATCGTCATCGCCGTGTGGTTGTTGACGGATCCGGGCGGGTATTTCTGGCCGATCTGGCCGATCGGCGGCATGGGCATTGCTGCCTTCTTCATCGGCCTCGACGCCTTCGGACCCAACCGGGGCATCATCACCGAAGACGCCATTGACGACGAAGTCGCCCGAATCACCCGCGGCAACCAGCGCGGCGCCGCCAAGTAGCCTGCGGCCGGCTGCGGGTAGAACAGAACCGGCCACCCCGAAGGGCGGCCGGCCAGGTACTTCTGCGTGCTGACTGGCTAGATCAGCCAGGTGTACTTCTGCACGATCGGCAGTGCCTTCCAGGTCTTGCCGAAGCCCCAGGTGTCGCCGGCCGCGAAGACGGCGACGACGATCAGAGCCAGCGCGTAGATGATGTGGTAGTCCACCAGCGGGTTGGTCGAGGCCGCGCCGGCGGCGAAGGGCCACTCGGCCAGGTACATGAAGACCATGATGAGGCTGCCGGCAACGGCGCTGACGCGCAGACCCACACCGAGCATGACGGCGAGTCCCACGGCGATCATGCCGAGCATGAAGAGGAAGTCCACCAGCGGGCTGGCGATTCCGACGAAGAACGGTTGCAGCGGTCCGGTGACGCCGGGGCTGTTCAGGAAGCCCTGCGCCGGGGTTCCGCCGTTGAGCCAGGCACGCTCGGCGGGAGTGGAGAAGCCCAGACCGAAGGTCTTGTCGAGGAACGCCCAGAGGAAGATGAATCCGATGGCCAGTCGCAGCACCGCGAGGGTTCGACGCTGGAGCAGGGTGGTGCCGGTCGTCGCGGCGGGGGCTGTGACCGCTGCCCCGCGGGTGGTGCTGGTGGCCATGGGAGGTTTCCTCTGGGTCGATTGATGGCGCCCGTGTCGTCTGACATTGGGCTGTGAGTCCCAGACTCCCAGCCGGCGTTCAGCAACGACAGGGTCGAACGTCCCAAAACAAAAAATGCCCGGCCTCCTTCGTGAGAAGGAGGCCGGGCGTTGGTGACCCCAACCGGATTCGAACCGGTGTTACCGCCGTGAGAGGGCGGTGTCCTAGGCCGCTAAACGATGGGGCCGTTTTTGCAACTTCACGAGTATGCCACAGCCTGGTTACCGAGTTCAAATCGAGCGCGTCGTCCGCGCGTCGTGCGGGGTGCAGGTGCTCACAGGATACGCGTGTCGCGCGTTGCCCGCGGTCTGGTTTGGGTATTAGCTCGAGACATGAAGTTGACCAAACTCGAACACGCCGCACTCGTCCTCGAAGCCTCTGGGCAGAAGCTGTTCATCGATCCCGGCTCGTTCACCACCGCACTGACCGAGACCGCCAATGCGGCCGCGATCGTGATCACCCACGAGCACGCCGACCACTGGACACCCGAGCAGTTGAACCGGGTGTTGGCCATGAACCCCGGCGTTCCCATCTACGGGCCGGCCGGTGTCGCCGCAGCGGCCGGTGACATCGCCGTGACCGTGGTCGCCGAGGGAGATACCGTTGAGGCCGGGCCGTTCACGCTGCGGTTCTTCGGCCAGAAGCACGCCGTGATCCACTCGTCCATTCCGGTGATCGACAACGTGGGGGTGCTCGTGAACGACGAGCTGTTCTACCCCGGTGATGCGTTCACCATCCCCGAGGGAGTCACGGTGAAGACCCTGGCCGTTCCGGCTGGGGCGCCGTGGCTGAAGATCAGCGAGGTCATCGACTACGTTCTCGCTATGAAGCCGATGCGCAGCTTTCCCACCCACGAGATGGGTTTGTCGCGGAGTGGCAAGGACCTCGCCGGCTCCCGCATCAAGTCCGCCACGGAGCAGAACGGCGGCACCTTCTTCCCGCTCGAACCCCACGAATCGCTCGACCTGTAACCGCATATCGAAGGAGATCTCATGCGCTTCTCGTTGCTCATCATCAAGGCTGAGACCAGGGAGGGCGATATCTCCGAGGAGGAGCTGCCGCCGTTTCGGGAGCTGTTCGACGCGTACGCGGCGTCGTTACAGGAATCGGGCGCGTTGGTCGCAGCGGACATCTTCAGGCCCGCCGCGGAGTCAACTACGGTGACGCTCCGCGGCGGCAGCCGGGAGGTGCGCGACGGCCCGTTCATCGACGCCGTCGAATCCCTGTCCGGCTGCTTTGTGATCGACGTGCCGAATCGGGCCGCCGCGCTGGAGTGGGCGGAGAAGTGCCCCGCCGCACTTTACGGAGTCGTCGAGGTGCGCCCGGCGGCCCTGGCTTTCCACGACGGTCGCTGGCGCGGTGAGAACCGACGCTAGGGACTGTCGACGAGTTCAGGGGCCTTCACCTGGGTTTCGGCCGATTCGCGCCGGTTCGCGAGAACCGACGAGAGGAAGGCCGCGCAGATCAGGAACACCCCGATGAGACCCGTGACGATCTCCGGGATCTCAAAACCGATACTCAGAAGCAGGATGCCCGCGAGCGCACCGATGGCCCAGTGGGCGCCATGGTCGAGGTAGATGTAGTCGTTGAGGGTGCCCTGGCGCACCAGGAAGATGGTGAGCGATCGGACGAACATCGCGCCGATCAGACCGAGACCGAGCAGGATGATAATCGGGTCCGCGGTGATTGCGAACGCGCCGATGACGCCATCGAACGAGAAAGAGGCGTCGAGGACTTCGAGGTAGAGGAAAGAAAAGAACGCTGCCCGGCCGGTGAGTACGGCAAGCGTGGACGCGCCGCCGCGTGTGGTGTCCGAAACTGCCTCGGCCGCGTCGCTGCCCTCGAACAATGACCCGAGTCCGTTCACCAGAACGTACGTGATGAGGCCGAGCACGCCGGCAACAAGCACCACAGAGGCATCTTCGGCAATGGCAGCTCCGCCCAGCAGGGCCGCGAGCGCGACAACGTACGACAGGGAATCAAGCTTTCCGACCCGTGCGAGCGGCTTCTCCAACCAGCTGAGCCAGGTGATGTCCCGCTCTTCGAAAATGAAATCCAGAAACAGCATGAGCAGGAACATTCCGCCGAAGGCCGCAATCTGCGGGTGGGCATCGTGCAGATAGTGGCCGTAGGTGCCGACGGTGGCCGGGTCACCCTTCTGCAGGGCCAGGGTGATGACCTCGCCGAAAGACAGACCCGTGGTTGCGGACACCAGGATGAGCGGCATGATCAGGCGCATCCCCACGACGGCGATGAGGATGCCGATCGTGAGGAAGATCTTCTGCCAGAATCCCGACATTTTCTCCAGCACCCTGGCATTGACAACCGCGTTGTCGAATGACAGAGAGATCTCCATCAACCCGAGGATCACGCAGAGGGCAACCGCAGCCCAGCCGCCGTAGACCAGCGCGATGACGAGCGCTATCAAGGACACGATGAGCGACCACGAGAAGTGGTGGAAGAAGGTTTTCATACTGACTTGGTTGGGATCACCCGTTCGGGCTCTCCGCATCCTTTCTGACAAATTTTGCGCGACGGTGCAGTTTTTTGACCTGTCTCACCGGGTCTCGACAGGCTCGACCAACGCCGCAGGCTCGACCAACGGTACAGGCTCGACGAGCCCGCGCGCGCTCGCGGCGAGGGCAGCACTGTCGGCGTCGCCCGAGATCCGGGCCCGCGCCGCAAGCTCGTCGGCGGCGTCCAGGACGGCTCCGGTGATCTCCTCCCGAAGCGGCTCGGCCCAGACGAAATGGTTGGTCGGCAGGCCGCTCAATGGCTCCCCGGTGACCAGCCGCAGGGCGCTGACCAGTGTCGCTGTCGTCGTGAGGGTGACATCGTCGCCGAGCAGCTGCCGCCAGACGTCCCAGTCGCTCTGCACATCGGGGTGCAGGCGCAGGCCGTCCGCGCCGACAACCGGCAGGTACGGTTCGTCGTCGGTGCTGTCGCCGAGCCAGGCCCGGGTCTCGTTCGTCAGCGCGTTGCGGTTCTGCTGGGCGGCCAGGCCGGTGGGCAGATCGGCCGGCCAGAGTGCCGTTTGCACGTCGACCGCGCTGGCAGTGCGGTGCACCGTGAAAAAGGCCACCAGCTCGGTCGCCCACGGCAGCCGAAACAGTTCTGCACCGCCGGCAGTGCCGCGAGGTTCAACACCGCGGGCGCCAATCACTTCGACCGGCCCGAGCAGGCGAATCCACGGGGCACCGGATGCTCCGACGTCAGCCGCTTCCGCCGTACCGGTCGAACCGGCTCCGCCGACACCCGCCGCACCCATCTGCCGCGCCCACTCGGGCCCGGTCACGCTGTGGGCGGCGGTGCTGCGGAACAGCTCGATCAGCCGGGTGCACTCCGCGGCCCCCAGCAGCTGCGGGGCAAGGCTGAGCCCCACCGGCAGCAGCCGGGCGGCGCCGATGTCGTCGACGTTGAGAGTCCAGGGCGCCCGGTCGGGTGCCGCCGCGGCGCGGGCCGTTGAACCCGACTGGACGATACCCAGCCGCGCGGACCGGGCGGCCAGGGCGGCCCGCTGCCGGTCGGAGAGTGGTTGCGCCAAGGCGAGGATCACAATTTCCGGGGTCTCCGCGGCGAGGCCATCTCCGGCCGGGTGCGCCAGGAGGGTGGCCACATCCGGCACATGCCGTAGCCGTGGCGAAGCCAGCGCCGTGGCCAGGTCGTCGGCGGCGCCGACGACGGTGACGCGGATCTCGGAGCGGCGGCTGGTCGCCAGTTCGGCGGCGATCGCGGTGAGCACGCCCAGCCGCAACTCGGGCGGCCCGGTCACGCCGAGCGTGCCGAGTCGCTCGAGGTCCACCAGGATGTGCGCTCCGGCTTGGTCCTGGCCGAGGGTCACGAATGCCGGGTACGGCGGCTGCGGCACCCGTTCCACTCCGGGCAGTGCAGCCCGGTCAATCGTCCAGGCCGTCGTGCTGTTCGCGGGCACGACGTTGGCAGGAACAGCCTCGGTGCGGAACGGTCGCGGTAGCGGGTCGGTGCCGGACAGATACAGGGTGACGTCATCATCGGCGAGACGGATGGCCTCAATCGAGGGCAGGGTCCTCCCGGTGTCCTCGGCCCACACGGCCAGGTACCGCAGTGCGTGATCGATGTCGTCCAGGCCCATCCGGTTCTCGACGGCGCGCAGTTCCAGTTCCAGGGTGCTGGCTTCAGCGGTGGGTAGGGCGATCCGGCGCCCGAACTCCCGGCGTCCACGCTGACCGGCCCGGCGCAGCCCGAGCAGCCCGAGCAGTCCCACGGCGAGCACCGCACCGATGCCGCCCGTTGTGTGTGCGGGTGCCGTGTGCGAGAACGCGGCAGCCCCGGCAGCGTTGGCTTCCACCCCGGCTGAGGCGTCAACGGGAGCGGCCACGGCCGGGGTGACGGTCGGCGATGCTGCCTCGATCGTTGCTCCGACCGGTACTCCCTCGGCAACCGGGCTGGCGGCTGCTGTCCCGGCGACCGCATCCGGTGTCGGTGCGCCGACGCCCGGCAGGTTCACCGTCTCGCCGGGCTGAATCAGGTTGGGGTCGGTGATCGTGGCGCCGTCGGGTTGCACCACCGCGGCACTGGCCGCGACGATCTCCGGGTACCGGGTGCCGTCGCCGTATGCGTCGGCGGCCAGGTCCCAGAGCGTGTCGCCCTCGACGACAACGTGCTCAGCCGGGGTGGCGGCTTCGGGAGCAGCCGGAACCGCGGCATCGGCGGGGAGGGTCAGTACCCAGCCGGCGTTGAGCCAGTTCTCGGCCGTGAGGGAATGACCGTCGCCCTGAGCCACTCCCAGGTTCAAGCCCGCGATCTCGGCGAACCGCTCCCCCGACCCCAGGTGCTGCTCCGCGATTCGCCAGAGCGAGTCGCCGGGTTGCACGACGTAGGTGGGCGCGGCGGCGATCGGCGCGGCGGGTGCAGCCTCCACCGTCGTGTCGATGCTCACCGCGGCGCTGTCCGTCGATCCCGCGCCGGTGCCGCCATGCGCCTGGGTCGAGCCGAACGTGGCACCGGTGCCGCTTTGGGACACGCTGACGGATGCGGGCGCGGACGCGGGCGATCCCGCAGTCGACCCGGCGAGGGCTCCGACGCCGGTGAGCATCACGACGATGGCGCCGATCAGGGCCGCGGCCCAGAGCTGTTGCAGGCCGAGGCCGGGCAGGTGCGGGCTGGGGATGCCGCGAATGTGCCCCGGCAGCTCCACGAGGAAGCCGAGCGCGAAGGTGGCCCAGGCAACCCAGGCGATCAGGGGCAGCAGGGTGCCCACCAGAAACTCGCCGCCGTAGTCCGGCGTGCTCAACGCCCGTGACAGCTCGTCTCCGCTGGGGAACGGGTTGCCGGCTAGGAACAGCAGGGCGGCCGGGATACCTACCAGCAGGGCGAGCACGAGCACCAACGAACCGAGTCCGAGAGCGAGTCTTTTCATGGTGGTCTCCTGCATCGAAAACTATTGGGTGATCAGCCGGGCCGAGGCTTCCCCGGTGCCGGGGAGCTCGACGATGCCGATCAGGCTGAGAAAGCGGGTGCTGTAGGTGGTGCTGACGGTGACGGTGACGACCTCACCGGTGACTGTGACGGTGCCGGGCATGCCGGCCGCCGCGAGGTAGGCCTCGCCGGCCGCGGTCGCCTTCGCGGCGTCGAGGGTGAGCGCGCCCACCCGCACGGTGTCGCCGCCGATCGAGTTCGTGGCGGTGCGGGCGGCGGATGCCGCGACCAGGTCGGCGCGTTCGTTCGCCTGGATCTTCCCGGCGCCGTCGACGACGAGGCCGATCACGACGATCAGGGTGACGGAGACGAGCAGGAACGAGACCGACGCGGACCCGCGGTCTCCGCGCAGCGCGGCGAGCCGGTCCCGGAGAAACACCGTAGGCCTGCTCATCGGCCGGGTCCCACGTTCACCGATTGGATCTCGTTGATCCGCACCGCACTGGTCGCGGTGGTGGTCAGCGGGATCGTTCCGGATTCTCCGCCGCCCTCCCAGCTGACCTGCCACTGGCTGGTCGCCGTGATCGGAAACGTGCCGCCCGGCTGGGTGGCGGAGGTACGGGCGTACCGGTGACCGCAGGTGGGTGAATCTACGGCGCCATAGGCAACCACGAACGGGGTTCCCGCGTTGGCGCAGGCGACGGTGGTGCCGTCACCCATATTCCAGACAATGGAGCTCACCTGCGCTGTCGCGGTGATGGTCACACCGCCCAGGGTCGTCGATTGCACGTATGGGCCGTAGCTGAGCGGGGTCGGGTTCGCCGCCCACATCCAAATAGGGACGCCCACGTAGCTCTTCGAGCCGGCCACGGTCGGATCCGGTGCAAAGCCCACTGTGATGCCCTGCAGCCGGAAGCTGCTGATGAGTCGCTGAGCGGCCTGTCCAGGTGTCATTGTATTCACGCCTGGTGGTGGGGTGTCAGACCAGTACGTGAGGATGTAGCACTCGTACAAGCCGCAAGAATCCGCGGGAGGGTCGCAGGTGTACCACGCACCGTTGGCGTCCTCCCCCGGCGGGATCTCGAGTTGAGGGCTAGTGAGCTTGATATAGCAGTGCCTCTTGTTGCTCCAATATCCGTTGTCGGTAGAGCAAGGTACGACGACGTTTGTCGCATCGGCGAAGTTGGGCCAGGTGCACTCAACCGGACCGGGGGTGAAACCGGTCTCAGGATCGGGGTTTGAGATGGGATCTGTGCCTGGCAGTTCTCTTACTTCATAACAAACATCCGTGAACTCGTTGCAGTAAAGACCGGGTGCGGTCTCGGCGAAGGCCGCGATGGGAGCGCCGGCAACTGCTCCTGCCACGAGTGCTCCATTGAGCAAGGTGAGGAGGAGCAGACGTCTGTTGTTTAGCAAGCTTCACCTGTGTCATCCAACGACCTCACAAACCAGGCACCCGCGGCGGGGCTATATACGACAGTTATTGTCGACAAACCACGCGGGTTCGGTGGCTGGGGTGCAGCCTCCCCGCTGGGCAGGGTGACCGTTCGGGTGGAGCTGTCGTAGCAGGTGGTGACCATCACCGATCCGAAGGGGACGGTCGTCCCATCCGCTTCCAGGCCCCCAGAATATGAGTCCTCTACGGTGCTGGTGATTCCCCCGGTGACCACGTAGCCCTGATCGGCGATGGCTTGAGCCGTGGTGATGACAGAGGTATTTGCTGGAGGGACTGCAACCGCGTTGATTCGCTCGGGTGAAACACCCTTCTCCGCAATAACAGCGTTCATGATCTGAACGAACTGAGCGAGGGTCGCCTCAGCCGCGACCACAGCCTCAGACTCGCTCGTGGGAGCAGCCGCTGAGGTGGGTGTCGGCGCGGGAGCCGCCGAGCTCTGTGGAGTAGCTGTCGCGGCGGTGGCTTCAGGGGTCGGCGCAGCCTGTGGTGCCGGGCTCGAACAACCTGCCAGAATCACTGCGGCCACCAGGGACGAGCCCAAAAGGCCAAACGTGCGCTTCTGACTGATTGACATCGGGGTGATCAGCGTGGTCATGGTGCTCCTTTGAAGGGCTGGAAGTACATCAGATGCGATGAGTCGGCGAGAAGTCATGGTCGTTCCCGGAAGGCATCCACGGGCGAGCTCGCCGTGGTGGTGATGGTCTTGGCACCGGGTAGGCCGGGCAAGGCGATGTCGGTCAGGTCCAACGTGCAGCTCAGGGTGGCGCTCACGGTGCCTACCTCCCCCAGGGGAACATTGAGCCCACTGTCGTCAACGAACACGCTGAAGTCCGCGCAGGCGAGGCCGGACTGCGCCACCGAGGTCTGCGCGGCCAGCTGTGCGCTGGCCTGGGCGCCGGCGGTCGTGCGGGACAGGGACGCGTCCCGGGCCGCGGCGACAGCGGCGGATTCGACGGCGTTGCCGGCCAGGGCCACCCGGGCACCGGCCACCAGCAGCAGGATGACCAGTACCAGCGCCGGCGCGATCAGCACCAGTTCGACGGACATCGAGCCGCGCTCGCCGGAGCCGTGCAACCGCCCGCGCAGCCATCGACGTAGCCTCATGGTGTGATCCACCGTTCTACCGGTCCGGACACTGTGCGTTCCACTCGGGTGTCCCAGCCGGGAACCAGCGTGGGTGCGTTGCCGCTGACGGTGACGGTCACGGTGGTGATCGTTCTATCCACCACCACCACGGCACCGTCGAGCACAGTGCCGGTCTGCTGGGCAGAAGCGGTGCCGGCGGCCACGCCATCCGCCGCCACGGCGTCATACAGCCGGGCCGCGTTGTAGGCGCTGGACGCTGCGGCCTGGGCGATGTTGCCGGCGTGCAACCACACCGCACCCTGCACAATGACGAAGAAGACGCCGAACAGGATCGGCAGCACGATGAGGGCTTCCACCGTCTGTGAACCGCGCTCTGACGCCCCCTCACGACGAAGTGCCGTGAGGGTGGTGCGGAAACGCGGTCGTCTGGCCATGGTCTGCGGCTTAGCCCGGCAGCTTGCCGACCTGGGCCTGTACGAACGCCGTCACCGCGGCGATGACGATACCGGCGATCACGAGGATGCCGACGACGAGGAAGATCCACTCTACGGTCTGCAGGCCGGCGTCTCCGGTGGAGCGCACCAGACGGGCGCGGCGGCGAACTTCGGTGAAGAGGGATTGGGCGAGAGTGAACATGTGGCGCTCCTGATGATGTGCGGGTTGAGAACGGATGGGTCGGGCGAGAAATCAGGCGATGAGAAGGTTCATGACCAGCGGGGTGAGGATGATGCCGACGAAGACCATGGCGAGCATGGTCATCGGGATGGTCATGCGCTCGCTGGCCTCGTTGGCGTGGGTGTGTTCGTTGTTGAGCAGTTGCACCCGCAGGGACTTGCCGCGGGCCCGGAGGGTCTCGTACACCGAGGCGCCCTCTTCGCCCGAGAGCCGCACGATCTTGGCGACGTCGGCGAGTTCGGGCACGCCGATCTCCTCCGAGAACGTCGTCAGGGCGTCCCAGGGCGGGGTGCCGGCGTACTGCGCCCGGGTGAGTTCCTGGCGGATGCGCACGAACACCCACGACCGCCCGACCTGCGCCGCGGAGAGCAGCGCATGGCCGGCCGGGGCGCCGCGGCGCCGTTCGGCGGCGACGAGCTCGAGGTAGACCGCCACGGCCCGGGAGAATTCCTCCCTGGCGGTGGCGGCCTTGGCCTTGAGATCCTGGTCGGGACCGAACCAGAGCGCGACACCGAGCGGGATGCCCAGCAGGGCCGGCAGGTAGAACGGCACAACACCGAGCACCTGCAGGAACAGGCCGAACAGGCTGGGCGCGATCAAGCCGAATGCCGCCAGCAGGGCCTTGTCGGAGAGGTACTTGTTCACTGACACGCCGACGAGGGCAAGGTTGCGGGTGGGCAGGGTGAAACCCGGCAGGTCGGGCAGCCGGGCGCGCACCCAGCTGCCCACCCGCACCTCGAAGGAGGCATCCGTTTTCGCGTCGACGGCGGCGGTATTGCCCAGGCGGGTGATCGCGGCGGCCAGCTGCGGCTGCTTGGGCAGCAGTTGGGAGAGCACGAGCGCAACGCCGAGCCCGGCGATCACGCCGGGGATCAGGGCAAGCTGCCACATCTCAGGCCACCTTGCCGTGTGCGGAGTTTTCGTGCGCGGAGTCGAGCGGGTTCTCCAGGATGCGGGGCGTGGGCTTGCCCACCGTGATGCGCCCCAACCAGCCCAGCAGCACCACGTAGAGGGTGAGCCAGACGAACAGGGCCACCTGGCCGAAGAAGGTCTGGTACGGCTTCATGAACTCGCCGACGAACGGGATGACCGCCAGCAGTGCGAGCGTCACGATGGTGATGATGCGCACGCTGACGCGAGGCTTGGCGCGGTCGGTTTCGATCTGCCGGCGTACCCGCACCTCGTCGAAGACGATCTGGGCGAGGTCGTCGAGGGCGTTCACCAGGCCGGGGCCGCGCTGCTTCTCGGCGAGCAGAAGGTGGGCCACGACGAGGTCGGCGGTGGGGTCGTTGAGATCGTCGGCGAAGCCCTGTAGGGCGGCGGAGGTCGCCCACCGGGCGTTGATCCGGGCGATGAGCATGCTCACCTGTTCCTTGATCGCGCCGGGCGAGCTGCTCAGCGACGCGGCGATGGCCTGCTCCATTCCGGCGCCGGAGACGATCAGGCCGGACAGGCTCCTGGTCCAGGTTTCGAGGGCTTCCAGCCGTTCGATGGTCTCGTTCTCGGTGCCCTTGACCAGCAGAACCGGCAGGCCGATCGCGGCGATGGGCACGGCGATCACGGCGACGAACCACCCGGTCACCAGCCAGGCGAGCACACCCAGGACGAGGCCGCCGAGGGCCAACAACTGACGTTTCCGGCTGAATTGACTGCGGTAGGCGCGCACCCGCAACCGCAGCACACCCGGCGGCCTGGCCTGGGTGGGCGGGGGCGCGGGCAGCACGCCGAGCACCACGACGAGTAGACCAAGCAGGCCCACGACGGTGCAGAGCATCAGCAGGGTGGTATTCACGAGGGCGCACCGCCCTGCGTGGGGATCAGCAGGGCCGGGTCGAACCCGGCGTGCACCAGCTGGGCCAGGGTCTCATCGCGGGGCCGGTTGGCGGTCACCTGTTCGTGCGTGTACGGGTCGGCGCGGAAGATCGGGGTGGCGATGGGCCGCGAGCCCTCCCCCGGGCCGACCTCGGAGATCTCGGTGATGATGCGGCGCACCCGTCCGGTGGCGAGGTCGCGCACCTTGCTCACCTGCACGATGAAGTTGATGTGCTGGGCGATCTGCCGGTAGGCGTAGGCATCCGAGGTGTTCAGGCTCTTCTGGGTGAGGGTGGCCATGCGCTCGATGGCGTTGGACGGCGACTCGGCGTGCAGGGTGCTCAGGGAGCCGACTCCGGCCTGCATCGCCTGGAACATGGCGTCGATCTCGCCGCCGCGCACCTCGCCGACGACGATCCGTTGGGCGTTCAGCCGCAGCGCCTCTTCGAGCAGCTCCACCAGGGTGATCTCGCCCGGCCGGCTGCCGTCGCTGGTGCGCTCGCCCTGACCGGGCCGGTACTGCAGGGCCGTCACGATGTGGTGGCGGTCGCCCATGCGGTCCAGGTGCAGCTCGCGCTCCTTTTCGATGGTCACGATCTCCTCCATCGGGTCCATGCTGTTGCACAGGGCCCGCACGAGGGTGGTCTTACCGGCGTTGGGATGCCCGGCGACGACGATGGACTTGCCGGCCCGCACGGCGGCGTCGAGGAAGGCGCTCATCGGGTGGGTGAGGGTACCGTGGTTGACCACGAGGTCGTCGAGGGTGATGTCGACGAACCGGTGGATGCGGATGACGATCTTGGGCCGCGGCGAGATCGGCGGTGCGACGGCGGCGAGCCTGGCGCCGCCGGGCAGGTCCATGTCGAGGATCGGGTTGGTGGCGGTGAACGCTCGCCCGCTCTCGCCGCCCCGGGCAGCGAGGAACGCGATCTCGGCCATCAGGTCGGCGTCGGAGGAGGCCACGGGTTCGTGCCGCTTTTTCTCCCCGGACGCGTAGGTGAGCCAGACGTTGTCGTAGCCGTAGATGTCGATGTTCTCCACCTCGGGCTGTTCCACCAGCGGTTGCAACCGGCCGAGCTTGAACAGCGAGTCGAAGATGGCCTTGGCCATAGCGGTCTGGGTGCGCGGATCCCAGGCGCTGGTGCCGCCGGCCAGGCGCACCATGTCGTCGACCTGCGAACGGATGACGTCAACGATGTGCGCCTGCGCCAGGGCCTGCCGGGAGGCGTCGGTGAGGCTGGGCGAGGCCAGTTCGGACTGGGCCAGCAGATTCGCGACCTGCTCGCGGAGCCCAGCGACGATATCCCAGGGCAACGAAACGGGCAGGCTGCCGTCCAGCCCACCGGCCCACAACGGATCCACGGCCGCCGGAGCTGTGGCGGAGGTCGGCCCGTCACCGTGACGGCGATGGACCAGCAGGGCGTCGGACGGGTCCTCATCCGGAATGCTGATCGGCGAACCGCCGGCGAAGAACGGCAACTCGGCGATGTTCCGGGGCCGGTCCAGGTCGTCGGTCCGCTGGGTGGAGTCGGTCGACTCGGTGTCGTCCATGGGTTCGGTGCGGTCGGTCAGCCCGGTGCGGTCGGTCACGAGGGATCTCCTGCCTGGCTGGCGTCGGCGAGCGCGGTGTTGGTCTGCACGGTGTTGGTCTGCACGGTGTCGGTCGGTTTGCTCGGGCGGCGGCCGAGCCGGGTCGCCCGCATGGCGAGTCCCTGACTCAGCGCCTCGGTGGCGGTGGTGAGCGATCGGGCCAGGGGCGCGCGGTCGAATCGGAGCTGCCGGGTGGCGCCGAGCGAGTACACGGCGGCGGAGCGCACGTCCCAGTCGAGGCGCGCGGCCACCGGCAGTCCCAGGACCCGGCTGATCTCGGCGGAGGAGTAGCTCTCGTGGGCCGAATCCACCAGGAGCAGGGAGAGGGCACCGTCGCGGCCGGCCAGTCCGAGCGCCGTGCCGAGATCCCCCACCCGCGGGGCGAGTGCGGCCACATCGGGAAGCACCGGGCGCGCGACCAGCAGCACGCCGTCGGCCTGCTGCAGCAGCGGCATCCGCGAGTCGTTTTGGCTGAGCCGCCCCAGGTCGACCAGAACGTCGACGCCTGCCGCTTCGAGCCCGGCGAGCGCCGCACCCAACGCCACCCACAGCGTGGTCGTGCCGCGGGCGGCCTGCAGGCTGGAGAAACCGGGGATCAGGTATCGCTCCGGGGCGAGTTCGATGGTCTGGGCCCACAGGTTCGCCAGGGTGATCTCACCGCGCTGGTGGTCGACCGACAGCGGGGTGAGTCCAAGGGCGTGGTCCACCTGGCCGCGGAGGAATCCGGGCAGGATGCTGCTGGACTTGGAAATGTCGGCCTCGACGAGGATCACCGGACGCGGCCAGTTCAGCGCGGCGCCCACGGCCACGGTAGTGACACCGGGCGAGCCGGCCAGGCTGGTCAGGGCAAGGATCGCCACTGCTACTCGCCCTTGGGGGCGTCGAGGATCAGGGCGACACGGCCGGTGGCGCTGCGCGCCGCGATGTCGGCCGCCTCCTGTGCCGGCACGACGAGGTCGACGACCCAGGTGCCGGTGCCTTCATCGAACCGGCTGGTGAAGACCGTGGCGACAAAGGACTTGGGCGAGGTCGCGGGCGGGTCACCCTGCGCGATCGGGGTGTCCACAACGCGCACCCGATCCCCCGCGGCAAGCGGGTAGTTCGGCAGCTGCGCCACGGTGAGGGCCACACCCACGATGGATTGGCCCGCAGCGATGCTGATTCCCTCCCCCACGTTCGCTGTGGTGACCAGGGTGCCGGCCGGCAGGTCGACCGTGGCGGTCTGGCCGATCACGTCGGTGGCCTGCGCGGCGGTGAAGGCGGGGGTGTCCTGGCCGCCGGCGATCTGCAGCGTGGTGAGATCGGCACTGGTGATGGTGGCGCCGCGGGCGACATCAGTCTGCGTCGACAGAACCGTGACGGTATTGCCGACAGTGGATGCGTAGTACCAGCTGCCGAGTCCGCCGACGATGGCGAGGGCGACGCCGGCAGCGATCACGGCCGGCCTACGACGGGACTTCGTCGGCGGGCGCACGGCTCCCCTGAGCGTTCCCGTGGCATTCGCCGCAGTCGGCTTCAACGGACGGGACAGGCGTGGTGTGCGGCGCCTGGTGCCCGTGCTGGTCCTTTCGGGGCTGATCTGTTCGGTCATGACTGCGCTGCTCTCTCACTAGCTTCGAAGCACGGGCTTTCCGCACTGATGTTGAGCGAAGTCAGTCCGCCGACCTCTCCGCCACCGACGATGTTGACGCCGTAGCCGACCTCGTTGTCGTCCTGGTCAGGCGCAAGGAGCTGCACACGACGACCGTCACCGTCCGGTCTGTCCCCGGCCAATGTCCAACCGTCGGCGACCTGAGCCGTCACCAGCTCGTCGAGCACATCAAGACCACCGAGCGGACTCACACCCTCAACGAACCAGACATAACGCCGGGTCTCCCACATCCGCACACGCTGCTCAGGGTCCACATCGATCCCTCTGCACCCCGAGGATTCACTCGTCACATTGTCGATGCGTTCGATCGACGCAGGGTCAATCCGCGCGATCAGATCCTCCACGTGCGCTGCAGTGGTCTGCTGTGCGTCGTTCAACGTCAGGTCGGTTCTCGCACCCGACGGCTGGCTGCATCCGGCTACCGCGGCAAGCGCGAGTAGCGCCAGCGCAGCTGCCAGGCCCTTGGGCATCAGGCCATCGGTCACGGCCGCTCACCCTCGGCAACCTCGAAGCATGGGCTCACAGCGCTGATACTGAGTGAGGTCAGACCGCCGTTCTCACCGCCGCCAGCGAGCTCGACTCCATAGCCGGCATCATTGCCCGCGTCAGAGGCGAAGAGCTGCACCCGGCGGCCGTCGCCCTCTGTTGTTTCTCTGCCCGCCGTCCAACCGTCTGCGACCTGGGACGCCACCAGCTCGTCCAGCACATCGAGCCCACCGAGCGGGCTCACGCTCCCAACGAACCAGACATATCGTTGGTTCGTCCACTGCTGCACACGCTGCTCAGGGTCCACATCGTTTCCTCTGCAACCCGACGACTCACTCGTTACTTTGTCGATGCGTTCGATCAACGCAGGGTCAATCCGCTCGATCAGCGCATCCACGTGTGCGGCGGTGGTCTTCGATGCGTCATTCACGTTCATATCTGTTCTCGCTCCAGTTCCCTGAGTACAGCCCGCCATCGTCAGTGAGGCGAGGAGTAGCACTGTTGCCAACACCCGTCGGCCGTGCCGATCGTGCATCATTGCTCGCCCCCTTCGACGTCAACCAACGTCGGTTCATAGCCGGGTTCCATGATCGGATTGGTGGCATAACTCTGGTTCGTACCGGGGATCACGACCACCTCAGGTTCCGCGTAGAGCTCGACTTGTCCGCCCACAAGCACGTTGTACAGCTGTCGTCTCACCGTGCCTTTTCGGTCCCAGACATTCAGATGCCCCTCGAGCTGCCCGGACGACACCTGCCCGTTTTCTCGGTAGCCGGTTTCGAGGCGGATGAACCCGTCGGTGGTCAAGGGACTGCCGCCGTGGCCCAAGTCGCCGGCTTCCGCGCCCTGGAAGAGGACCAGCGGGTCGTTCGGGGCCATCAGGGAATAGTGCGGAACGTCGGCGGTGACGGGATACTCTGCCAGGTCCCGCACACCGAAACCCATCCCGGCGCTGGACAGTTGAACCGATCGGTCCAGTGCGAGACCCGCACGTTCGGCCGAACCCATAATCGATCCGCCGGCGCTGTAACCCATCCCGGTCACTTCGGCCGATGTCGCCAACTCTAAGCCCTGGCCAAAGTGCGCCAGCTTCTGACCAAGCCCATCGGCCATTGCCCCGGACAGCGCCTCGAGATCCTGCGGGAACGGCCCGCCCTTCCAGGTGATCATGCCAACGCTGCCCTTGTCTGTGGGTTGATTCAGGAACCACTCGCTTCGGTTGACCTCGCCGTCAAAGTTGCCGAGGGTCGTGTTGGTTCCGGGCACATAAAGACCGACGTAGTCCACCCCGGCGGGTACGTTGCCGGTGACCGGATCGAGCAGGCCGGAGTATTCCGCGATCGCATCGTGGGCATGGTCGAAGACAAGGATGTTGTGGCCAGTGACGGCCACCGGTAGCCCCGTCGCGGGGTCCGAAAACTCAATCTCCTCGTCGCGGAGGCGCCGGTAATAGCTGATCTGCTCCCGCAGGGCATCGATCTTCTCCTGCGCTTCCCGTCGGGCGAGCCCGCTCCCCCCACCCCGGGTGCCGCTGCCGTCCTTGTTGGCCTCAACGGTCTTCTCCAGATCGACGATCTCTGTCTCCAGAGTCGCGATGCCCGTGCTGATGTTGTGCTTGTTCGCCAGCACCCGGCTGCCGTACGGCACCCCCTCGAGGTTGCCGATCACAATGGGCAACGCCACGATCAGCGCAGCCTGTGAGGCCGCGTCGAGGCCGGACCACCAAACCTCCACCCCGGCGGTATCCGGCGGGCTGTTCCGGAATTTTTCCGCCAGACCTGGATTGTTCTGCACCAGAATGGTGATCTCCGTGGCGCTGAGACCGCCGAGCTTCTGCAGAAGCCCTGTCGTGCTCAGGTAGCTCAGCTGCTGGGTCCCGAGCCCGGCCAGGTTTCCTCGCGAACCCACCGAGGTCAGCGTCGCGACACAGGCGTCATCCGCGGCCCGGCGCTGGAGTGCGAGTTCGTCCCAACGCACCTCCACCTGGGTGAGCGTCGAGCGGGTTTCCCTCAGGGCCTCCGCCACCCGCGCACGCTCAAGGGCGTTGGGGTCCGGTTCCGAGCGAGGGCTCGTCGTCTCGGCGATGTCACCGAAAGACGTGAAAAGCAGTCGGGCCAGGTCGCGTTGGGCGTCTTCTTGCTGACGTTGGACCGCGCGGGCCTGGTCTTGGATTTGCTCGACCATGGCCGCGTACTGATTGAGGGCGCCGGCATCCGTCTCCAGCCCGGTGATGATTACCTGCACGTCGGGGATCAGGCCTTCCGCGCTGGCGGCGAAGGCCGTCGCCGCTTGCGCGGTCCACGTTGCCGAGGCGGCGTCGGTGACGGCGGTCTGCAGGTTTGTGAGCGTTGTTGTGCGTAGGTTGTCGGCACCGGTCTGGCGAATGCTGGCTTGGCTTCGGATGCCCCATGGGTCACCGGCACCCGGGTTGGTTCTGGTCCAGCTCACAGTTGCCTCCGACCGTTCTCCAGTTGAGTGACGAGCTTGGTGTCCGCGGCGAGGATCTCTTTGACGTAGTCGGTTGCCCGGCGGCCCAGGTCCGCGATTGTCTCGCCGGCCAGTTCGGCACGGGATGCGCGCTGGGTCGTCGACTCGTCGAGTGTGCTTGCCACGGGCCCAGAGCCCAGCGCGGCGCTACTCGCGCCACGGGTGAGGTCGCTGCCGAGTTGCAATGGCGCACTGGCGCGATCCATCGATGAGGCGATGCCCCTCACAAAGGCGGCATCGACGTTCAGGTCAACCACGCGTCACCGCAGCCCAGCGTCGCATCGACGCCGCGCTGCAGAACGCGCGCTGTTAGCGGGAGAGACGGGCAGCTAGCTGCGCGTCGACCTCGCCGAGGGTTTGCGCCGTGGTGCGCAGGAACAGCGACAGGTCGTCGAGTCCGCCGATGGTGTTCTGAGCTCCGGTGGTGAAGCGGTTGTAGGCATCCGAAAACGCGCCGGACGACTTGTCCGTCGAGAAGCCGGAGCTGATCAGTGCGGCGATCTGCGACTGGAGCTTACCCAGTGTCGCGTTGATCTCGTCGCGGCCGGCCACAAGGCGATCGGCATTGGAATTGATTTCCTGGTACGAAACATTGATATTCGCCATCGCGAACTCCCCTAAAGATAAACATGCAATGATGCGGCTCGATGCCGCACCCCCCGTGCAAGCCGCCAGCTTAGGCTCATATCTCATAAAAATACGCCGTTATCGGCAAAAAAGTTCAAATCACACCGACTGTTACCCAAATGGGGGCCGTCGCGGCGGCGTTATCGGGCGCTCACGTGCGGATCACGGGGCAGGGGCCGATGTCGGGGCAGTTATGAGCCCATCCGGCAAACCGCTCACCATGCTGCTGGTATTCACAGGCCCCTCGCTGACGCCCGGGATTGCCCACAGAGCAGCGTCTGCTGATTCCTTCGACTGCCCCTCCGAACCGCCCAACCCGCATCCCGCATCCCGCATCCCGACAGGATCACGACCAGCCCCGCCGCACCAACGGACAGGCGCACTCGCGAGGACAGTCCACGACATGCGGCGCTCATACGCGGGTCACGGCGTAGGCTCCGGCGTCGGGCCGACAATGAGCCCATCCGGCAGCACCGGCACCTCGCCAGGCCAGTCCCCAAAGCGGTCCTTGACTTCGTCAGCGCCCACCACCGCCCCTTCTGGGAAATTCGGGTCGACCCCGGTGTCCACCCACGGTCCCTCCTCGACAGCATCGACAATGGAAATCTGCGGGTCGCTGACAACAATGATCTCCACGCTCGAGGTCGCTTCCTTAGTCTTAGTCGACCACGCGACGCCAATCAAGTAATCGACCAGGGCCTCCGGGTCGGGCACCGAGAACCCAGGCTCCACCTGGACCTCGATCGTTGTGTGGGTCTCCTCCTGGAGGCCACTCACCATGCTGCTGGTATTCACAGACCCCCCGCTGACTCCCGGGATCGCCGACAGGGCCGCATCTGCGGATTCCTTCGACTGCCCCTCCGAACCGCCAAGTGAGCACCCCGTCAGGGCGATTACCAGCCCAATGCCCAATACCGACGTTGCCGCCCGGCGGGTCGGCCGTCGTGAGCGTTTGGGAAACGTCGCTTCCGGTTTCATCGGGAGCCTACTTTCGAGATGCGTGATAGTCGTTCACGGTCACGTCACCGGCGAAATAGCCAGTGATGTTCGGATCATTATTGATTTCGGGGTTCTCGGAGGCCATGACTGCGTATCGGTTCGCATTGTGGACGTTCAACGCGTGCATGGGGGTCGAGTCGGATTCTCCGGTGAGATGCGACCCGGATCCGCCCACTGTCGTCCATCTCTCCGGGTTCTGCCCTCCTGTCGCTACGACGACAAGGTCCTCGTCGGCCGCCAACGCGGTGACGTCCACGCCATCCGGAATGGCCATTTCCGAGATCGGAGACCCGGCCGTGACCACCTGTTGGATGTTGTAGCCGCGAGGGTCGGCCGCCATCGCCGCAGCGGTGATACCGCCCAGGCTGAAGCCGGTGGTCATCACGGGGGGCGCGCCAAGCCCGGTCGGGATTCCCTCTTTCTCCATGGCGTCGAAAACGGCGTCCATCAGGGCGGTCTGATCGCCGTGCACCGCAAGCAGGTCCGCGGTCAGATCGTTGGGGACTGCGCCGGCGAGCGGGTTCCACACCTGGGTGCTGGGAATCTGCACCGTGTATGCGTGCTCGATGACCGGGTTGTTTTGCGCATCAAGCACCGCGTTGCCTTCCGCATCAAGCTTCTCGGCCTGGCTGTGGAAGATGCGGATCTCGGCGAAATCCCCCTTGCCTGTGGCATCGATCTGGCTGGCGCTGACGAGCAGGGACGCGACGTCGGTTGGTTTGACTTGACCGGTCTCGCCATCCGTCGTTATCTCAACGTCATCGCCTGTCAGCCGTCGGCTCTCCCTTGCAGCGAATATCGCACGTTCGTCAATGGCTTCGTCACTGAGCCCGGAGTCACCCAAAGTCGCCTCACCATCGTTGAACATGCCGAGGGTCTGACCGTCGTAAATGATCATGCCGACAATGTCATCGAAGTACGGGCCGGTCGCACCGATTAGCGCTCCGACGTTCGCCGCGCTGTTGGCCGAAACGTCGCTCAGGGAGAAATTCTCGAAGAAAGAAACCCCGACACCCACGGCAAGCGGGATTCCACGAGTGCGCAGAACCCCAATGGGGTCCTCCTGGAATTCGTCCGCCGCGGCCATCAGGGCGCCGGCCCACGTTTCGGCGGTCTCCTGAAGGAAGCCCATTTTGAACGATGCGGACAGCGCACCCGCCAGGCCCGCCGCAACTCCAGCACCTGTCACCATCGTCACGGCGAGGTCGGCCTGGGCGGCGGCAACTCCCCCGGCACCGGAGGCGGCGGCGCCGGCGACATTTTCCGCACCGGTAACGGCCACGCCGGCAACACTTCCTGCACCTGAGGCGGCCGCACTGGCAAAGCCCCTGACGCCGGTGCCGGCGGCGCCGGCCACATCCCAGGCGCCGGATGCGGTCGCGCCGGCCACGTCACCGGCGCCGTGGATACTCGTTCCAGCCACGGTGACCGCACCGCCGACGACGGACCCGCCGACGGACACTCCGCCGCCGAGCGCCGCTGCCGAGACCTGCAGCGCGCTGTCGGCGAGCTGGTAGGTCGTGACCACGGAGGCTGTGACCAGGGCAAGACTCTCGGTGACCACGAGCTGCGTGGTCAGGCGCGTGGCAGCCCGCAGGGCAGCCGCCTCGGCGTTGGCACCGGTCAGTGGGGAGAGCACGAGAGATTCCAGCAGGTCGGGGTCCACGGCCAGGGCCGCCACTGTGCCGATCATGGGTGCCACCAGCAGGTTCAACGACTGGATGGACGTCGTCATTGCCTCGACATCGGCGAAGGTGACCGCGACTGCGGCCCCGCCCGATGCCACGGCCCGGCTGGTTGAGGCTGCGGCGCGGGCCACTGAGCCGAGGACACCGGCGGTGGCGGCGGTCTGCGCATCCTGTGCGTTGTGCGCGGCGACAGCCTGGGTATCTTGCACGTCGTGCACGGCGGTGGACTGCGCATCCTGCAGGTCACCCACGGCGGTGTCCTGCGCGTCCTGCACGTCGCGCGCGGCGGTCGCCTGCGCATTCTGCAGATTGTGTGTGGCCGCGGCGCCGGCAGCGGCGGTCTCTTCGATTCCGTCGAGGTACGCGTCGACGATGGTCGGGGCCGGCTGGGCTGTGTCGTCAGCGGGCATCGGTTGCTCCGGTCTGCTCGGCGGACGACACGAGGGTTTCGGCAACCAGCCCGAGGAGATCCTGGTGGATACCGGCCGGAGCGGTGCGCCGGATCGTCACCCGTCCCTGGTCGGTGATGGCCTGCGCGGCGTCAGCACCCGCGACGGGCCGGGGCAGGGTCACAGACATCTTCAGCCAGCCCCTCGGCCCCCTGAACCAGTCCCGGGCGAACAAGGCCCGACCTGACGTGTCTCCGACCGCACCGAAGGCTTTGATCCGGTACCCCGTGCCCATCGCCCCGCTGAGATCCTGTAGCACCTCACGAGCGTCTGCGGCGTGGAGTTCGGTGGTGAGGTTCGCCACGACCCGGTGGTCGCCGCCGCGGATCGCGGCGATCAGCGCACGCGACTCCACGATCCCCAGCGACACGGCCCGGCCCGACCCATCGCTGACCGGCGGGCCGGCCACGGGTGAATCGGTCGGCAGCAGCTGGGCCAACGACGGGTACAACCCCGTCACAGGCGCCAGTGTGACCTCCACCTGCGGATCCTCCTCGGCGTTCGCGGTGGAGCGCACGGTCAAGCCCGCGCACACGGTCTCGGACACGGTCGTGGAGTGCATGGTGGTCGAGCGCCCGGCCCCGTCGGCGGCGCTCCAGGCCACGACCTGGAAGACCAGTCGACCCGACATCTGCAGGGTCAGGGCCAGCAGCAGCGTCGACGGGATCTGTGTCGACCAGTCGGGATCGTCCAGGCCGACTTCGTTGCTGACGAGCTGCCGCGCCTTCAGTCCTGCCAGCACGCCAGCAGACTGGTTTGTCTCATCGTGTGCGCCTGTCGACTCGGCAGCGGGGATAAACGCCGGCAGGATCAGGCCAGGCAGGTGGTCCCGGAGCAGACGCGCCTCCGGCAGGGTCAACGAGAACAGGGTCTCCGCGCCGCGGGCGTTGGCGCCGGTTACGCCGCTCATTTCCAGCCCTGCGTGGAGAACGTGCCGTCCAGGTCAAGCCAATCGCGGGAGCCCGCCGGTGGTAACGCCGGCACGGCGCGCACCACACTCCGGGCCAGCTCGACCGTCGACTCTGGCACCAGTTCGTCCGCCATGGTGAACATCGTCACACGTACCTCGTCCGCGGCGCCGCTCAGGGCGCTGCCGATGGTGTTCATGGCGCTGCTGACCGAAGCCACCGCGATGTCTGTGGTCGTTTCGATGACGTTGCCGACCACGTTTACGGACCTGTCCCAGGCCACCTGCACGGCCGCCTGAGCTGCCACTATGGCCGCCTTCGCTTCATCGACGGCGCGGGCGTGGGCCTCCAGTTGCAAGGCTGCGTCGTCGAGCAACTGGGCTTCGCTACCCAGACCCAGGGCCACAGTGCGAATACGCGCGCGCAGTGTGTCCCCCGCGCTCGACGCCCAGGCCATTCCTTCAACCTGGGTCAGCATCGCACTGGCCCGGCTGCGTAGCTGGTTGGCGTTCTCGCGCGTGGTCGACGCCTGCGTGCGCAGCCGGCTTGTGTCTCCGTACATGTCAGCTCCGGATCTCTCTGAAGAGCGGGCGCGGGAAGGCCACCTGCACCTGGATGGCCCGGCCGGCGTCGACGAGCAGGCCGCGGCCCGGTGGGAAGTCGCTGCGGGTGACCCGTGGGAAGGGGGTGCGGAACAGGCTGAGGCCATCCGTCTCTTCGGGTTGCAGCACGATGCCGGCCCTGGCGGTCTTCAGCTCGCTGTAGATCTGCCAGGCGCTGGCGGCGGTGACGGTATCGGTTTCGGCTATCACCGGCACACCGGCGCGGCGGGCCGCCTTGATCAGCCGGGCAACGGCGCCCTCGGCGGGCAGACCCTCGAAGTCGCCCACGTTCTCGACCACAATCAGGAGGTCGGTGCTGCCGGTCGTGGCCGGTTGCTCCAGCACGGTCGCCAGGCGCACGGCCAACGCTTCGGCTTCGTCCGCGTCGGTAGAGAGCTCCGCCCAGTCGGTGACGTCGGCGAGGGCGCTGCGCCGGCCCACGAGCAGGTACGGTCGCAGCTCGGGCCGGGTCGCGCGCACCGACTGCAGGATGGTGGTCATGGTCGTCGTGCGGCCGGAGCCGAACGGGCCGGTGACCACGAAGAGTCCGTCCAGGGGCACGCCGACCGGTTCGAGGTTTTCGTCGCTGACCCCGAGGGTGGGCCGGCCGGCGACCTGCGCCGGCAGGTCGGCGAGCGGGATGTGCGCGGCCAGGCGCTCGACCCCGGTCGCGGCGTCGACGCCGGCGGCGCGCAGCCGAGCGGCGAGCTCCTCCACCCGGGTGGACTGTGCGGTGAGGTCGGCCGTGCCGCCCGGCACCGCCAGCTGAACCTCGTGGCCGTCGACCAGGCCGCGGCCGGGCACGGCGTCGGTGAGCACGTCGGGGCGCACCCCGGCGGCCGAGTATTCGCTCTCGCCGGCCAGGCGCAGCACGAGTCGCTGCCCCACGTTGGCCAGCAGCTGGGTGGGCAGCGCCCCCGAGCGGTCGGCGGTGAGCACGAAGTGCACACCCACCTGCCGGCCCGTGGCCGCGAGCTTGAGGAACCTGTCGAACAGCTCTCCGGCGCCGCGGAATTCGTAGTCGGCGCGGAACGCCGCCATCCCGTCCATGAGAACGAGCACGCGCGGTTCCGCGACGGCGGTGATGCGCCGGTAGTCGCCGAGCGAGCCGGCCCTGGCCAGCGCGAACCGGGCGGCCCGGTCGTCCACCAATTGGGCGAGGTCCTTGAACAGGCGGGTGGCCCGTTCGGTGTCGTCGCCGGCGATCACCGCGCCCACGGTGGGCAGCGACTCGAGCATGCTCAGGCCGCCGCCGGCGAAATCGAGTCCGTAGACGGCGACCGGATGCGTCTCGGCCGCCGCCGAGGCGGCCACCGCGATTGTGCGCAGCGCGGCGGTCTTGCCCGCCCCGCCGGTGCCGAGGATGACCAGGTTGCCGATGGTGTCGAGGTCCAGGACGAACGGGGACTGCCGTTGTTCCTCGGGTTCGTCGAGCATCCCCACCGGCAGCAGCCCCTCGCCGGCGACGGGCAGCCCGGCCAGGTCGAACAGGGCCGGCAGCTGGTCGAGCCAGGGTTTGCGCGGCAGGGCCAGGTCGCGGCTGTCCGCGGCGCCGGCGATGGTGCGGGCCAGGCGTTCGATGTCGCGGGCTCCGCCGGCACTGCGGGTGCGGGCGACGTTGCTCGCCCAGGTAGCCCCGGGGCCGAAGGACAGGTCGGCCACCTCCACATCCGGTGCCGGCACCGAAGCCGACGCGGGCGGGGTCAGGCCGCCGAGGTAGGCGGTTTGGAAGTCGAGCACCCGGCCGGGGCCGAGCTTGGCCGCGGCGCGGCCGGGGGTTCCCGGGTCGAAGCCCGCGGCATCCGCAACGCCGAGCACGTCGTGGCTGTCCGCCTCGTCGGCCACCCGCAGCGCCACCCGCAGGTTGGTGTTGGCCCGCAGGCTGTCTTTGATCACGCCGGCGGGCCGCTGGGTGGCCATCACCAGGTGCAGGCCGAGCGACCGGCCGCGCTGGGCCACGTCGATGACGCCGTCGACGAACTCCGGCACCTCGGAGGCGAGGGCGGCGAACTCGTCGATCATCAGGATCAGCGCCGGCGGGGCGTCCGGGTCGGAGCGCTTCTCGAGCGTCTCGAGGTCTTTGGCGCCCTTGCTGTTCAGCAGGTGCTCACGGAACCTCAGCTCGGCGCGGAGCGACGTGAGCGCACGGCGCACGAGGTGCGGGTTGAGGTCGGTGACCAGGCCCACGGTGTGCGGCAGGTCGACGCACTCGGCGAAGGCGGCGCCGCCCTTGTAATCCACCAGCAGGAAGGTCACCCGGTCCGGTGCGTATTCCGCGGCGATGCCCATGATCCAGGTCTGCAGGAATTCACTCTTGCCCGACCCCGTCGTACCACCGACGAGGGCGTGCGGCCCGTGCGTGCGCAGGTCGAGGTAGAACGGTTCGCTGGCGCCCTGCCCGACGAGGGCACGGATACCGCCGGCCTCGCGGGGGGTGCCGGGCACCCAGCTCGAGCTGAGGCTGTCGTTCTTCACCCAGCGCTGCAGGACCGCCGCGGTGTCGTCGGCCACGTCACCGTCGTAGAGGTCGAGGAAGTTGACGCTGTGCGGCAGGTCGGTTTCGTCGAGCACCCGGGCACCGATGTCTTCGACCGGAGCCAGCGCCCTGGCGGCGGTCGCGGCACCGGCCGGTTCCACGGTTTCCAGGGCCGCCAGGGCCACCGTGCGCCCGACACGCACGAACCCGACGCTCGTGCCGTCGGGCTGCACGTCGAGGTAGGTGCGGCAGACCACGGGCAGCGCCGCCACGGAGGGTGCCAGCCAGACCAGGAACACGCCGTGGTCGGCGCCCTCTTCGCTGAGCGCGACCAGGCGGGAGCGGTCGGCGGGCGCTTCGTTGGTCACCAGCACGATGATCGCCGGCCGGGCCGGGAGCCGGTCCACCGCGGCGGCCAGGTCGTCGGTGGCCGTGCGCGATTCGGTCAGCCTCGACCGCACCTGCTCGGCGCCGGATCCAGCCGTGCGGCGGGCCGCGATCAGGCCCTCCAGGGCGGCCAGCAGGGCGGTCGCGGCGGGGAAGTCCGCGGCGAGGCCGTTGACGCGCAGCGGGCTGTGCGGGGAGTTCACGTGCGGCAGCCACTTCAGCCAGGCCCAGTCCGCGGTGGCGTCGCCGCCGGCGAAGGCCGTGACGACGAGGTCGGCCGGGGAATGCAGGCCGACCAACTGGGTGATCACGGCGCGGGCCGCATCCGCCGCCTGGGTCGACGAGCCGGCGATGCCGAGCGCTCCGCAGCGGGCGAGGTTCTCCACGACGGGCACGCCGTCCACCTGGGCGCACTCGTCGATGATGGCGTTCACCCGGTGCCACTCGTCCACGGTGCCGGTGTGTTTGGACGGCAGCGCGACGGTGCTGCGGCTGCGCTGGGCGCCCAGGCCCAGGCGCACCTCGAGGAAACTGGCGTGTTCGGGCTTGCGGGTCCACAGCAACGCGGAGTGCTCCTGCATCGCGGTGGCGATGGCGGTGGCGGACGGCGATTCGGCCAGCCGGGCGTCGATCTGGTGCTCGCGCTCCTCCGCCAGGCTGGCTTCGAGGTCGACGACCGCGGCGTCGAAGCGTGCGTTCTCGGCGCGACCCTTGCGGCGACCCTGGATGCGGTTGTCGATCCAGGTGCCGAGCAGGATGATCGGGGCCATGGCGATGAACAGCAGCGTGTACACCTGCCGGGTGGCCAGGAACAGCACCGCGCCCATGACCACCGGGGCGATCAGGGCGAGGGTCGGGAAGCGCTGCTTCTCCGGCGGGTTGGGCAGCTCGGGTGCGGTGAAGGTGCGGCCGAGATAGACCGGCTCAACGCGAGGCGAGCGGGAGAAGTCCGCGGCGGCCGGTTCCGCCGACGCCCCGGCCGGCACCGGCAGCGGGATGACCATGAGCACGGATGCGCCCAGCTGCAGCCGCGACGAGGCCGAGAGCAACGAGCGGTGGCAAAGGGCGCCGTCGACGGTGACCCCGTTGGCCGAGTTCAGGTCGGTGACGCTGATGGTGTCGCCCACCGTGATGGAGGCGTGCCGGCGCGACACATTCGGGTCGTTCAACGGCACCTGGGAGTCGGGGGCGCCACCGACGTAGTTCACGCCGGTGGCGATGGTGAACTCGTTGCCGGCATCCGGGCCTTCGAGCACCCGCACGATCGCGGCGGCGGTGCCGAAGAGGTCATCGCCGTCCCGGCGTTCCAGGCTGGAGACCACTTCGACGGTGCAGCCGGAGCGCAGGTTCGACTCGTGGATGGTGGCGGACGGGTTGAGTAGCCGGGCCTGGGTCCGGCCGGGGTATTCCGCTCGCAGGGTGAGGTCCGGGGCCAGCCCAGGGGGCTGGGCGCCGGCCGTGTCTGCCGAGAGCCCCGGTGTTCCGCGAACCGTTCGGCTGGAGAGGTGTCTGGCGATGTCGCTCACCGTGGCGGTGACATCCGCCGTCACGACGACATCACCCACCACCCCGGACACATCTTTTACGGCAAGTCGAAGCTTCATTGTTGTTCCCCCAGGGGCGACCATACGGCATGGGGCCCCCGGATGGCGCTTTTTTGCGTCTGATCGGGAAACTTCTTGGTTCCTAGGCGGGCTCCGCGGTGTTCGGCGGCACCAGGTGGCGGGCGAACCAGCCGGCGGCCAACTCGGCGGCGGCGCCCAGGGCGCCCGGTTCCTCGAACAGGTGGGTGGCGCCGGGTATGACGGCCAGCCGGTTCTCGCAGCGCAGGTGTTTCTGTGCCTCGCGGTTGCCCTCCAGCACGGTGATATCGGCACCGCCGACGATGAGCAGGGTGGGCGCGGTCACCAGCGGTAGTCTCGTTCCGGCCAGGTCGGGCCGGCCCCCGCGAGACACCACAGCGGCAATATGCGTCTCGGCATCGCCGGCCGCCCACAGGGCTGCGGCGGCTCCGGTGCTGGCACCGAAGTAGCCGATCCGGCATCCGGCGGTGTCGGACCGGTCGGTCAGCCAGCCGGTGACGGCGACCAATCGCCGGCCCAGCAGCTCGATGTCGAAGACGTTCCCCCGGTCCAGCTCCTCCTCCGGCGTGAGCAGGTCGAACAGGAGGATGCCCAGCCCGGCCTCGAACAGCACATCGGCCACGTACTGGTTGCGGGGGCTGTGCCGGCTGCTGCCGCTCCCGTGGGCGAAGAGCACCACGCCGGTCGGCGACGCGGGCAAGTGCAGATGCCCGTTCAGGGGCACGGTGTCGACGGGGATCTCGACCTCGTCGTCGACCCCCGCCTCGAGGTCCGAGTCGCCCGCACCCGACGGCCCGGTGAGCCGGCGTGCCGCCTCGTCGAGCAGCCGAGCGACCTCGTCGTCGGTGGTGGCCGAGAAGTCGGTGTAGAACTGGCCGACCGCCCAGAAGGTCTCCGGCGCCGCCAGGTAGACGATGTCGTCTGCGCCGGTCATCTCCGCCAGGGTCGAGGCGGCGATCACGGGCACCGCGAGGATCACGGTCGCGGCGCCGAACCTGCGGGCCACGTCGCACGCCACTCGTGCTGTCGCCCCCGTAGCCACCCCGTCATCCACGATCACGACGGTGCGGCCATCGAGTGGGATCCGGTCGCGGCCCGGCCGGAGTCGCTCGACCCGCGCGTCGAGGTTCACCCGCTCGCGAGCTTCGACCGCGCTAACCTCGGCGTCGGTCACCCCGGTCAAGGCCACGGTCGATTCGTCGATGAGTTGCTCCCCGCCCTCGCCGATGGCGCCCATCGCGAATTCGGGCTGGAAGGGCACGCCGAGCTTGCGCACGACGATGACGTCGAGAGGGACGTCGAGTGACGCGGCGACCTCGTACGCCACCGGCACTCCCCCGCGGGGAATGCCGAGCACCACAATGTCCTGCCCACGCAGGTAGTCGAGCTGCAGGGCCAGCCGACGACCGGCTTCCACGCGATCAATGAAGAGCACCATCGGCCCATGATCGTCCCCCACGCCCTCTGCCGCTAGACATCACATCCAGAGTGCGACCATCACGGACTACACGGGCCCGACTCTCCCGGCTTCGGGTCGGCCCAGCTCGTCTTACCAGTCCGACCGCTCAGCAGGGCGACGGATCGCACGGCGATGCTCCCGATCAGCATCGTGGCGACCCCAATGGCGAGCCACGCCCACACCGCGTGGCCTGGACCGCCCCAGAGCGCAAGCCAGTGTGCCGTATAGGTTCCGCTGGATGCCGCGGTGAAGGTGAATGCCCAGAACCCCAGGGTGAAAGGCAGCCGCCAGTAGGTGCCCAGCATCATCAGTTGCACGAGGATCAGCACGACGAAGGCACCGAGCAACATCGTCTCGACCAGGTCGATGCGGCCGCCGTTGACCGCGAACCACGCGTTTCCGGCGACCGCCGGCGGTGCGGACCAGATCGCGAAGGTCGGTAGGAGAGCGTCGGGCGGCGCCGGGCGGAACGCAATCCGCGCCAGGATGATCGTGCCCAGCATCAGCCAAAACAAGATACCGACAGCGATGGCCGCTTCGCCCAACAACGTCCAGCCGAACGTGCCTGCCCCCTGCCCGATGATGAACGCTGCGGCGACGGTTGGCAACAGGTAGCCGCCGTGGATGCTGTCGATGCTGCGCTCGCGGAGAGCGAACTGAGCAAGAAACCAGGTGCCGAAGAGCAGGCCGATCACCATGAACACACCCGTGGCGATGCGGCCGGCGATCGGGAAATACTGCGCGTAGTGGGTGCAGACCAACAACGCCGACGTCGGTGCGAGCGACGCGAAAGGGCCCTGCACGGGGTCGCGGAGATCCTCGCCGATGCTGCCGCCGTGATAACCGGATCGCCGGAGGTAGTTCGTGACGACGACGATCCAGGCGGCTGCCGCGAGCATCCACAGCCCCTCGGCGATGATGTTCGGCGTGAGCGAGGTGTGTGCGGCCATGGTCCAGGTGCCGGCCAGGCCGGCCAGCCCGAACGGGATGCCAAGGCTGCTCAGCGGAGCCCGACCGGTGCGGGTGCTGCGGACGCGCGACCTCGGCGCAGGTGTCATGGCGTTGTCTCCTCGCGGACGGACGTGGCTGGTGAGCGTCGTGCCCACATCGTCAGGCATCTCGATCCCGCCCGGTCAACGCTACGCGGGGTGAAGCGGGACTTTCGTCACAGTGAGGCTCGACCGAACCGATGGTTTCGAGTCTCGGAGTTTTGAGGCACTCGGTGCAACACCCGGAGACTCAAAAGCCGCCGCCAAGGTCGGCAATGGGCTGTCTGTCGTCCCTGATCTTGTCGCAGAAGCGGCAGCCGTGGTACCTCGGCGCGTCCGGCGAGTCCTGCTTGATGACCCATTTGTGCAACCCGAGCCGGCACCGAAGTCGTCGTTTCATCTTCAGCTCCCTCAGGTCAAGGTGACGCCGTTTGCCCCCCAAGCTACGCCGGACGACCCGGTCGCGCTCGTGGTCAGGCGACCAGATTGAAGGTGCTCGCGAAACGGTCGAGCAGGTCGGCACGTCCGTGTAGCACCTTGATCACCCCCGTTGTGATCGCACGAGCCGGTGCGAGCTCACCCAGAATGAGCAGGTGGATGTCCGGACCGGCCACAAAGGCGAGGTCTGCAGGTCCGTCCCCGCGGGTCACGTCCAGGGTGCTGCCCTTTACCCTGATGAGCAGCTCGGCGCCACCGAATTGCGCCGCGTAGGCGGTAGGGGGCAGCTTCGCTGCCACCTGGGCGCGGAACGTCGTTCGCAGATCCATCGTCAGCGAGTCGGGAGTGACGACTTGCTCATCCCGCGGCTCACCCATCGCCTTGAAGCCCCAGGCGCCGAACGCGAGCACAACGGGCTCGAGCTCGCGGCCGTACGGCGTCAGCTCGTAGACGATCACACGCGAGCGCGGTGCCCGGCGGATCACACCGGCCGACTGCAGTTCTTTGAGTCGCGCCGCCAGGATGTTGCTCGGGATGCGGGGCAGTCCCTCGGCGAGCTCACCGTAGCGGCGCGGCCCAACGAGCAGGTCGCGAACAATGAGCAGGGCCCAGCGCTCGCCCACGAGTTCCATGGCGCGGGAGACACCGGAGTACTGCCCATAGTCGCGTGCAGCCATGGCTGGCTAGGCCTGCTGGTTCAGGACGGCGCCCGGCCCCTGCTCGGCGGCGACGGGCTCCATGTAGCCGAACTCGACAATGTTGCCGTCGGGGTCAGTGAGCTGACGCTGATACATGAAGCCGTAGTCGGAAGGCTCCTGCGCCTCCGTGCCGCCGGCTGCGACGCCCCCGGCTACGCTGGCGTCCACCGCCTCCCGACTGTCCAGGAAGATTGCGGTCGACACCGACGGGTTCACGGCCGGGTCACCGAGGGGAAGCTCGGTGAAGGTCTGGAAATAGTCGCGCACCAGCAGCATGATCGCGCTGTGATCCTCCTCGACGACGACGCAGGCCGCGTTGTGATCAGTGAAAAGCGGGTTGATGGTGAATCCGATCGCCGTGTAGAACGCCTTCGCGCGATCCAGATCGGTCACCGGCAGATTGACGAACATCGAAGTCATGGTGGTCTTCCTTTCGTGGGTTCGGTATCACTGGGGAGTCCGGAGATGGACACCATCCACACTTGCAAAAAACAAGTAGCGTGTCAAGGGTTTGGCGCGCTGCCTGGTCCTACCTGCCGTCGATGATGGACATCAGCCCGGCAAACGCGAAGATCCCGGGCGCGACGTAGAGCAACGTGCAAAAAAGAAACCGGGGGGGGATCTCCTGCCCGGGTACCCGTTCATCCCGATATCGTCGAGCGCTGGCAGCGATTCGTGACGCAGAATCGGCGAGGATCGCGTGTATCGCGAGCCAGGGCTCCGGCGTGCCGAAGTCGGCGGTTGACGAGGTGAAGAAGACGAGAGTGTCGTCGACGATCTCGATGTTGAAGTCGCTGGCCGTGTCGATGAGCGCCGCCATCACGTCGGGTGTCAGCAGGTAGAGCGCGTCCGACCGGTACGTGACCGGCCTATACAGGTGGAACCACCGGTCGAAACCTCCCTCAAGAGACAACCGCTGGGCGCGATCGACTCCGGTGGGCAGGTCGCTGCCGAGCCTGTTGTTCGAGGTCGCGTCGAGGATGAGGTGCGGCAGCGGCGCAGGCAGCCTGACGGCCAGATAGTGCCATCGGCTCGACCGGCCCGCTCGGCGCACCAGATTGCCGAGAGACTATGAAGAGGTACCACAGGTCATTGATCCCCCGAAACTCACGCTAATGGGCACGCGGACACCGCGTCTACCGGATCAGCTCGCGGCGTCTGGTCAGCCTGGCGGCGGGCCCGGCTCCGCGGGCCGCACGTACTCGTAAACATCGACATGGTCACTCTTGAGCACGAACCGGGTGAGACTGCGCGTCGTCTGCGCGAGGTCAGCGATGGTCTCGTCACCGCTGGGGGAACACGCTTCGGCACCGATCCCCTCGTTGAGCCCTTGAACGGGATGGGCCACGAGCAGGCAGGTAGAACCGTAGCGAGAATTCCCGCTCCAGACGGTGAGGTACCCGTAGGTTTCGTAGCGCCGCATCGCATCGGCATTCAGCCCCAGCCGGTTGAGAGTGCCGTGCGGGTCATTCGGCTCATCGGCCTCCGTGCCCTCCGACACCAGCCCGAGAATGGCGTCCGGGGGAAATGCGTAGTTCGGCGTGCGCACGTAGTCCGGCGCAGATGGCTGCATCCACGCGACGATGGCCGCGGTTAGGGCGAGGGTCGTGATGGTGCCGCCGAGGATCGTCAGCCAGCTGCGGCGGCGGCGCCACCACGGCGCCGCGGGGGCTTCGCCGATGGGAGCGGAATCAGCGATCGGACCCTCGGCGGGGTCGCTCTCGGTGACCGCCCGTGAGTCAGGGTCGGGGTCGGTGACCGCGGCCTCCAGTTCGGTGAGCCGAGCCCGAGCCGCCGCATCCCCCGCGATGTCGGCATTCCGTCCGTAAGCGCGTCGGCGCAGGCGCTCCAACTCGGTGGATTCGTCGAACTCGCCGGGCGCCGGCGGCACATCCATGCCCTCATTATCCGCGCGGGCGGGACAGGAGGAAAGGGGCTACCTGTTAGGGGCCGTCATCTGACAGGACAAAAGCCCGGAGCACCGACCGGAGCGGCTTCATGCTGGGAGCCGTGGTGTCCGGTGCTGTGCACGTCGTCTCCATGCTCGTTCCTCGAGCCTGGCCGTCACACCGGTCCGCCTGTGCGAGGTGCTGCCTACCGGAAGGGCACAGGGACGTGGGCGGCCTTGGCCCAATCAAACCGGATGCGTTGACCGCCGGTTTCGTTCAGAATGTAGGCCTCAAGCTTCATGACGCGATGGTCGGCGATTGCCTGATCGGTTCCCACGATGTCGAATCGATACCTGCTGGAGTGCTCGGTCACGAGGACCGCACCGATGCCGGGAAAGATGACGAACATTTGATCCGTGAACAACAGTGTGTGTTCGTAGTGCCGACGAAGATTCTGGCCCAGTTGCGGGAAACTACGGAGCGATTCGACCGGGCGCACGATGGCTGTCATGGTGATCATGATGTAATCCTCAGCCCGCAAGGTAAGCACCAGGTTAACTACCGGTGGGCGTCTGCTGGGAATTCACGCGTCGCGACTTCGCGCTGGGCGGGTGCGATGAGGAAGGTGATGATCGACGCTACGACCAGGATCACGGCCCCGGCGAGCATCGCCGCGCTGAACCCGACCGCGAACGCTTCCCGGGCAGCACGTGCGAGGGCCTCGCCTTCCGGGCCGAACGAATCGGCGATGCCGATCGCGGCACCGGCGCCGGCGTCGACGACCTGGCGCACCTGGTCGGGAATCCCGTCAAGCGCCGGCTTGATGTCGCTCCGGTAGAAGCTGATCAGGACACTCGAGAGCACGGCGATTCCGAGCACGCCGCCGACCTCGCGGGTGATGTCGTTGACGGCGCTCGCGACGGAGCGCCGCTCCGCGGGGAGACCCTCAATGATGAGTTGGGTTCCGGGGGTGATCCCCATGCCAAACCCGATGCCGAACACCAGGACGCCGGCTCCCAACACCCAGATCGAAGCATCCACCCCGCCGGCCAGGCCCGCTGCGCAGACGAAGAGCCCGACCCCCATGAGCAGCAGGCCCAATGAGCCGGGTACGCGTGCACCAAACCTCCTTTCGAGTGCGGCCGATATCCCGATGCCTGCGCCGACGCCGACGGGAACGATGAGCAGGGCCAGAGCCGCTCCGAGCGGCGTGTATTCCAACACGATCTGCAGATACTGCGGCGAAAGCACGAAGAACCCGAGCGAGGCGAAAAACTGAACGGTGACGATGAGGGATCCCGCGGCCAGTCCACGATTGGCGAACAGCCTCACGTCGAGCGACGGATCTTTCGCACGCAACTGGTGCACGACGAACGCCACGAAACCCAGAGCGCCGACGGCGAGCGCCAGCAGGGTGACGAGGTCGAGCCATCCGCGCTGAGGGCCCTCAACCACGCCGAAGACGAGCCCAGCCAAAGCGATGATCGACCAGAGTGCGCCCAACGGGTCGAGAGAAAGCCGCGGGTTGCGATTCTGCGCAACGAGCATCAGTACCGGGATGATCAGGGCAACGGCGACGCCGCCGAACACCAGTTGCACGCTTCCCCACCAATACGCTTCGAGGAGAGCGCCGGCGATGATCGTGCCAGCCACCGCGCCGGCAGAGCTGACCCCCGACCACACTCCGATGGCAAAGGTTCGTCGCTCGGGCGGATACGCGTCAACGAGCGCGGAGAGGGTTACGGGAAAGACCGCGGCGGCGCCCACCCCGGCAATGGCCCGCAGCGCGATGAACCAGCCGGGGTCGGGCGCGAACGCTGACGCGACGTTGGCCGCCCCGAAGATCAGCAAGCCCATCACGAGAATCGTGCGCCGCCCGACTCGGTCAGCGGCGATGCCCGCAGTGAGAAGGAGGGCGGCGAAGGTCAGGGCGTACGCATCGATGATCCAGGTCAGCTCGGACTGGTCAGCCTCAAGGTCGATCGCGATGTCGGGCAAGGCGATCGCCAGTGCCGAGTTGCCCGCAACGACCAGCGCGAGGGCGGCACAGAGCACAACAAGCAGCCCACGAAGCTGAGTCGGGTTGAGCGGCATATGCGGTGCGGCAGTGGTGGGTGGGAGTGCGGTCATGACTATTCCCTTCCTTTAGCTCCTTTACCGAGTGTCTCCGTTACGGAAGGAAATGTCAACTATGATGTGGCCATGGCGAAAGACAGCGACATCCCGGGAGCGGAGCAGGTCGAGCGCAGCAGAATGTCGGCTGCAGAACTGTCGTGGGCGCTGCGCTCGGTGAATCGCGCCGCGTCCCAGCTCGAGCACGCCCTGGCCGCCAAGGTGGGACTGCGCGCCCTCGACTTCGAGGCGATGGGTCACATCATGGATCTGGAAGGAACCCAGCTCGGGCCGGCCGAACTTGGCCACCGTTTGGGCATCAGTACCGGCTCGGCGACCGAACTGGCGGACCGCCTCGAAGCTGCGGGCCACATCGCGCGCGCCCGGGATGCAACTGACCGGCGTCGAGTCAACCTAGTGCCGCAGGCTTCCGCCGTGGGTCGCATCCTCGGAGAGCTCGCCCCGCTCTTCACCGCGCTGGACAGCCTCGCACTCGAATTCTCGCCCGAGGAGCAGGCCGCGATCAGCCGATACTTGCGTGCCGCAGCAGACGAGCTCCAGACGCACTCTGCGACACTCACCTCGTCTTCGTCTGACGAGTGATGGTCAGCCGGCGCCGCCCCCGGCGCTGCCGTCGCCCCCATCGAACATGGCGGCGTGAACGCGGTCACCAGGCCCTTCGAAGGCCTCTTCGCGAAGAGTCACAATGCGGGAGGGTATGTCGCGTTCAATCAATCGTTGAAGAGCCGGGTGGAGAGCCGGGCATCAATCCATCGCTAGGCCGGTGTCGCGGGCGTGCTGGTGACGTCACTCTCCCGAGGGGGTCACAGTTCTCTCTGGCCGAACGTTCGGGGGTCGACCGGCCGCTGGGCATGGGGCAGGTTCCCAATGACGAGCCGATAGGACTCGGTGACGAGGTCGTCGACGAGATCCTTCTCCAGGGTTCCGTCGGGATGCAAGGTGATCCAGTGCTGCTTGTTCATGTGGTAGCCGGGGGTGATATCCGCGTACTGCTCGCGCAGAGCTCTTGCGTCCTCCGGGTCGGCCTTGAGGATAACGATCGGCTCACCGGTGATCTCGGTCATCAGCATGAAGACCTTCTCGCGCACCTTGAAGACGTCCCAATCCGGCCCGAACGGATGCTCCAACGTGGCCCCCGGGAGCTCCCAGACGCGGTTACGCGCATGCTGCCGCAGCGTGTCGCCCTTCATGGTCACCCTCCTGAGGTCTCTCTCGCTCCGCACGGTGCCGCGGCTGCGCTCCCATTCCAGCAGACGGCTCGGCCGGATAGAAATTCCCGCGGGGATACTCACGGTCGGACGCGACAACGGGTGAGGTGAATCGATCGAGCCATCCACCGGCGGATGATTGACTCATGAGTCCACACCGCACGATGATGCACGCGCTGCGAAATACAACGCACGGCGGACCACGACTGCTGCAGATGCAGCAAATCCCCATCCCGAGCCGCGGCCCGGGAGAGGTACTCGTAGAAGTACATGCCGCCGGTGTCGCTTACCCTGACGTGCTGCAGTCGCGCGGCGAGTATCAGCTGAAAGTTCCGCTTCCATTCACTGTGGGATGTGAGTTCTCCGGCATCATCGCTGACGCTGATCCCGATTCCGGATTCGTCGCCGGCGACCGGGTCCTTGGCGTAGCTGGTTCCGGCGCGTTTGCCGAGTACGTCGTCACCCCTGCCGATCGGGTGTTGCCATTGCCCGATAGTGTCGACTTCATCCAGGGTGCGGCGATGCCGATCAATGTGCTCAGCGCTGAATTCGCCTTGGGAGAGCGCGGCAATCTTCGTGCCGGTGAGACGGTGTTAATCCACGGCGCCGCGGGCGGGCTCGGAGTGGCGCTCACCCAACAGGCGAAGCTACTGGGCGCATCCGTCATCGCTGTGGTCTCCACGCCTGAGAAGGCCGAACTGTCACGAAGCATCGGTGCGGATGACGTCATCTCCCCCTTCGACTTCCTCACCGAGGTCCGCCGCATCACGGATGGGCGTGGTGTGGATATGGTGTTGGATCCGGTGGGCGGTGAGCGCTTCACTGATTCGCTGCGGGCGCTAAATACCCGCGGCCGCTTGCTCGTTCTCGGTTTCACCGGAGGGAGCATCCCGACCGTTCGGGTGAACCGCCTTCTGCTGACCAACACGACGATCGTTGGTGTCGCCTGGGAAGGCCTCATGCCCTCAACGTCGGTGTCTCTCCAAGACCAGTGGGCGCGGCTTGCTCCTGATGTCGCCCGGGGTGCGCTCGCGCCGGTCATCGGCGAGGTCGTCCCGTTCACCCAGGCGCCGGAAGCAATCGCCGCGCTGGATGAGCGCCGCGCGCTCGGAAAGACAGTTCTTCGTGTCAGTGGCGACGGATGGGCGGCCACGAGTTAGACCACTCCCTCGGGTTGGCGCGCATCAGCGTTCGTTGCCGCCGGTGCCTCCGAGTAGATCGCCAAGCAGGGGCCCACGATGTCCCTCACGACTTGCGCGCTCGACTTCCATCGGGTCCAGGGCCTGGTCACCGTCCGGCACCGGACCCAGCGCTTCGAGCTGTTCGACCACAACGCTCGACTCCTTCGCTTCCTTTTTCAGCCGCTTCTTCGCAGCCTTCTCAACCAGGACCGGAACGAAGTCACGAACCCGACCCCCATCCAACTTCCCATGCTCCTCGTCGACGACGTCCGCGATATGGCCGCGCTCCAGACTCGGGAACCGTTCCGCCAACCGATCGATCACCTGATCGATGGCTTGAGTTTCATCTAGCTCGCTCATGTGGACATTCTCTACTGGTGACCCTCCCCCGACAACATCTGGCAGTGCCAAATGTGGGCGAAAGGCGAAGCCGAAAGGGCGAAATGGTTGCGTCCCTGATGGCGGCGAAAATTGACTCACAGTCAGCTCCGCCGTAGGGTCTGAGTGTTGCCCCAGACCCCGGCAGCGGTTTTATCCGCAACGATCGGGGGAGCATAAATGCTTGACAGCCCGCCTCGCCCCGGCATCGGTGGCGCATCCAGGAACACCACTTCTGTCGAGACAACCGAAGACGCGGCGAATTCTGTGACTGATGCCGCTAACCTCGCCTACACGCTGTCCTCAGAATTGGAATCGGTGGTGCGAGCCGTTCCTGGAGTGGACACTCTGTATCCGACCGAGCCCGTCGTCGCGACGATTGTCGGTGCCATTGTCGATGCGCTGACGCACCGAGAACGCACGTCCAACCTTGTTGCCGTCACCATGGGAGACGCGGGGATAAACGTGTCCGTGGCTTTTCGGGCCGTCAGCTCTGAGCCAGCCACCGAAGTGTGCCGGCTCGTATTTGACTCGATCGCCATGGTCCTCGATGCCAGTTCGATCACGCGCATCGATAGCATCCACGTGACAGTTGCCAGCATCGGCTGATGTATCGCCATATTCTGGCCGCCCGTCAGGAACCGATGCGGGTGTCCGTTTCTTTCACACCGAAGTTTGTCGACGTATAGACACCGAGATTCGCCCCTGAATATTGGTGACCTGAGCTCGACCTCTGTGACCGGTTGGCCTTAGTGATTCTGGCTGAGCAACGGCAATTCAACGGTGAAGGTCGCTCCTCGGCCGACACCCGCGCTGTCCGCTCGAACGCTTCCACCGTGGGCCTCGGTGATGGACTTAGCGATCGCCAGGCCTACGCCGGAGCCACCGTGTGCGCGGTCCCTGCTGGCGTCCACTCGGTAGAAACGCTCGAAAACATGCAAAATGTGGTCGGCCGGAATTCCATCGCCCTCGTCGGAGACGGCGACCACCGCCCTGCCGCCGACTACCGCGGCGGAGATCACGACCTCGCCCCCGGACGGGGTGTGTCGAACCGCGTTGTCGAGGAGATTTGTCAGGACCTGACCGATGCGATCGCTGTCCCCATCGACAGCCGCGCCCCGGGCGGCTCCGGACATAGTGACCGTCAGCGTCACATTCTGGGCAGCGTATTGCGCTGTCGCCTGGGCCACTGCATCCGCGACTACCTGGGAAACGAGCAGGCGTCGTCGGTGCATTGTCAGTCGGCCTTCTTCGGCGGTCGTCACGATCGCGACGTCCTGGCTAAGCCGTGCCAGACGGGTGACCTGGTCACCAAGCATCGTGAGGGTTGCCGGATCCGCTTCCTGGACGCCATCGGCGATGGCCTCCAGGTAGGCGCCGATCGTGGTGATGGGGGTGCGCATTTCGTGTGCCAGGTCGCCCAGCATCCTCGTTCTGGTCGCTTCGATCCGGCCGAGATCGGTGGCCATCGAGTTGAAGGCCGAAGTGAGGTCGTCGAACTCACTGCCTAGTCCCACAGCGGGGATACGCGCGGTGTAGTCCCCGTCAGCCACCCGGCCAGCTGCTTCAGTGACGGGTGCCAGGGACCGGGTGATCCGGCGGGAGAGAAACAGGCTCACCCCGACTGACGCTGCCAGAGCAGCGATGAGGGCCAAGGCTAGAGAGAGCGTTGATGCCGTCCGGAATGCTTCCTCGGCATGCACCGTCGAGTCAGCCCCAGAACCACCCGTGCCCATCATGTGAACGTGGAAAATGGCTGGGCCGATCCCTGCGACGACGACCCAGGCAGTTGCGACTCCGACGAGAACTACGACGAGGATGGCGCCAAGTAGGCGGGCGCTGAGGTCCCGAGGGCCAGGGACCCGAGTGCGTGTTCTGCTCACGCTCCCACGCCCATCTGGTAGCCGACGCCACGCACCGTCCTAATAAAAACCGGTGAAGCCGGATCATCACCGATCTTGCGTCGTACGTGCCCGATATGCACATCCACAAGGTGCGGATCGCTCATCCAGCCGTCTCCCCATACGGCATCAATGAGTTGCTGCCGAGAGAAGACGATTCGAGGTTGACCAGCCAATGCCGCCAACACCTCGAACTCGGTGCGGGTCAGGTCCACCGCTTCACCGCTTCGGCGGACTTCGCGGCCGCCGACGTCGATTTGGAGGGAGCCAAAGAGAAGAGGCGGTGTGCCGACAGCGGCGGCTTGTTCGCTGGGGCGGGGCCGGCGGAGCATAGCGCGCACTCGAGCCACGAGCTCTCGCGGGCTGAAAGGCTTGGTCAGGTAGTCGTCTGCTCCGACAGAGAGGCCGACCAGCTTGTCGATTTCGTCAACCCGGGCGGTCAGCATGATGATGTAGCAATCGGTGAAGGTGCGCACGGTACGACAAACCTCAATGCCGTCCATCCCTGGTAGGCCCAAGTCGAGAACGATGATGGCGGGGGCCCAGTTTCGTGCCGTCGTCACCGCAGACTGGCCGTCAGCTGACGTCTGCACGTCGAACCCATCTCGCTCCAAGTAGCCGGCGACCAACTCGAGCAGCGGCACCTCATCGTCGACCACCAGGACTCGCGGCCGCGGCTCCGCAGTGGTTTGTGGCCTGAAGGTCGTTGACATCATGGTCTCATTGTCCCTCCGGGTTCATCCCGGACCGCTCTGATGAGCGGCTGCCGCCCATATCCCCAGTCAATCTTTGTCAAAAGACCTATCAATGGATTTCGGCTGAGCTGCACCGCGCCATTCCCAGCTGAACTTTGTCAAGTGTCGATACGGTTTTGGGTACCCGCGATTTCAACCTGGTTTGTCGACACTGGAGGTGACATGAACCCGCACGGCAATTCCGTAGCTGACCGTCACCAAAGGCCTGTATTCGCCTATGCGTTCACGGCGGTTCTTGTCATGGCAGCCATGTTGCTGGGCATGCACTCCATGATCGGCGAGCACAGCGTAGGTTCGGGGGCAGCCGAGTCCACTGCACATTCCGACACCGTCCCGGGGGCCGCTGACTTCGGAACTGACGTGGCGGTCACGGCGACGGCGCCGATGCTCCCAGTAGTCGTGCATGCAGAAATCGGCCTTTTCGGTAGCGCCGACGGCATGCTCGATTGCGCCGTATGGGCGATGACCTGCGCCCTGGTACTGGTCTTAGCGGCTCTCATCATTCTTGCCAGCTCGCCGGCCACGTATCGGCGTCTGCTCGAGGCGGGCGGGCGCGTCATCTCTCGCTTTCAGGGCCCCGCGCTTCATCTCTTCCGGCCTAGCTTGGTCGTTCTCTCCATCAGTCGCACCTAAAACCAGCAACGGCCTTAGCGTCACTCGACGCCTACCTCCACCACGCCGTATGGCGACCCGATTTTTCACGTCTGACTCCGAATGGATTGACAATGCCCAAGCCACATACTTATCTTCTTGCTGCCGCAGCCGTCGCGACTGCACTCACTCTCAGCGCCTGCGCTGGCGGAACAACCAACACCAGCTCATCCGCCGCCCCCAGCTCCCCCGAGTCCTCCGCCTCACCGGTTGATCTCGCCGACGCGGACGTCGAGTTCACCCAGATGATGATCCCCCATCACGAACAGGCCGTCGAAATGAGCGATGACCTTCTCGCGAAAGACGAGATCGACCAGCGCATCGTGGACCTGGCCACCGAGATCAAAGACGCTCAAGAGCCCGAAATTCAGCAGCTCGAATCCTGGCTATCCGCATGGGGCATGGATGACACCAGCTCCAGCGAAATGGATATGTCCGATATGGATCACGGCACGGACGGCATGATGTCTGACGACGATATGAACGCCCTCGAGTCCGCGCCCTCAGAAGACGCTGGAAAACTCTTTCTCGAACAGATGATCGTTCATCACCAGGGCGCAATCGCGATGGCTCAGACCGAGATCGACGAGGGACAATTCCCGGACGCTGTGGACGTGGCCACGAACATCGTGAACAGCCAGACCGCCGAGATTGATGTCATGAACGGCATCCTCGCCACACTGTAGCCCCAGGTTCAGGAGCGACCGTGACACGCGAGCGGTCGGACCCCGGATTCCGCGAGCGAAGCAGGTAAAGATGACTGTCATCGGTTACGCGCGTGTTGCAACGCGCAAGCAGAGAGTCGATGAGCGAGAAATCGCGTTGACCGCGGCCGGCGCGGAGCGCGTGTTCGTGGACCACGGCGAGTCGAAGAATAGGGCGTCGTTGCCGCAGTTTTCAGCCTGCTTGGCTTACTTGCGGGCCGGTGACGTCTTGTTGGTTTGTCAACTTAGCCAGTTGGATCGGTTGGCTCGTGACGATCGTCTGATTTCACTCCTTCACGAGCTCGGCGAACGCGGCATCGGACTTCGTTCGTTAGCGGAACCGGCGATCGATACGACCGGCCCCTCAGGCCGGGTCCTTTTCGACATCATCGCCGTTTTCGCTCAGTTGCGTACTGAGTCGATCCAGGCGCACCGCCGCGATGGCCCCCCACTGGCTCGAGCGCATTCGCGCGACAGCGCACGCCCGTCAGCAATGACAAACGAGAGGATCGCTGTCGCAATCGATATGCGCGAAAGGGGCGCCACGATTGACACGATCGCCATCACTCTCGGCGTCGACACCGTGACCGTGCAACGCGCGCTTCTGAGCAACCCGGACGGACAGCCGAAGTTGGCGCGCGATGAGGGATGATGTCGGGCACGCGAGCTCGCTGCCCGTCTCGCTTGCCCAGGTTGAAGGCCCCATAGGCGCTACCGTCCTTGCCTGCGGGGAGAGCTGGAACTGGGTGTAACCGTCAACGACAATGACGAGCTCGCCAATGCGTTCGCCTATGCCTCCGTCAGCTGGGGCCCGCGGGTGGGCGTGTGGTGGGCCACTCCACTGAGGAGAGATGGCGGCGCAATTTCTTTTCGGACAAGCGGCCGTAGCTGAACAGCTCGCCGTCGATCAAGATGCCCGGGGCGAAAACGATGCCGACCCGGCTCGCAAGATCTCGGCCTTCGGCTGATGCCAACGGAATCTCCACGATGTTGAAGGGATACTCGTCGGCGAGCTGCGCCAGGGTGTTTTTCGCGTTCACGCAGGAGGGGCAGGCCTCCTGGGTCAGGACGGTGACCATCATGATCCGTTCACCCCGGCAGCCGTCATGTCGGCGAGAAGGTCGGTCATGGACACGTACATTGTGTAATCCGGGGCGCCACCGTAGTCGGCCCGCCACTGAATCGTGCCGTCAGGCCCGACAAGGATGAAGCTGTGTCCGGCGCGGGAGTCGCCCATCATTCCGTAGTCGTTCGCCCCGTACTTTTTAATGACGTCCATCTTCGTGTCCGCCAGGGCGACGGAGGCGAGTTTGTCATCGTCCATCTTTTGCGCAATCAGGTCTACCGGCCCGCTGGTGATTGTGAGCACATCGTCGACGCCGACGGCAGTGAGCTGATCGGATGCGGCGTCCAGGTCACGCATCTGGTCCCAACAGGGCTGGCAGCCCAGTCCCTCATGGAAGTACAAGAGCACCGATTTGCCCGCGTAGTCAGTCAAATCCACGGTGTCCCCCGATGTGGACTCCATTGCGAATCCCGGGGCCATCTCTCCCACCCCCGGAGATCCCACCGCGTAGTCAGCCGCATCGGCGCTCCTGCCCAGAGGAACGGACTGGGCCGGCTGGGCGGGTGCGGAGGGCTCCTGAGCGAGAATAAGGAAAAAGGCGCCGAAGATGGCCACGACCACGCCGGCACCGATCAGCACGGCAAGGCGGTTGGTGTTCTTTTTCCGAGGCCGCATCGCTACGGCGGGCTTCTTGTTGCGTGATGCCATTACTGTGAATCCTTTGCGGTGTCGTGACAGGCCGGAGTGGTCGAACCGGCCGCTACCTGCTCTGCCGTATCTGGCTCTGTCGCGGAAGTGGTGTGACCTCCCTGTGGGCGTCGGGCGCGCAGCGCCTTCCACACCAGGGTGGCGAGGGCGATGAAGACCACGAGGGCCGAGAGCCAGCCGGGTATGAAGCCGACGGACTGCTGAATAACCACAGCTGCGTGGTTGAGCCAGGCGGTGACCCGAACCTGCCAGCCGTCGGGCGCCATGCCGATGCCGCGAACCGCGATGATCATGGTGACGATACCCATCCCGAGCATCAAGCCACCGGACAACAGGCTCGACAGCGGCAGCCGTCGCCCGCCGGGCCACAGGGCGACAGTGCGCGCCGTGAGCAGCCGGCTATTGCTCCAGTCCTTCCGATCCCACACCAGCGCAAGGACACAGAGCGGAGCGACCATGCCGAAGACGTAGGCAATACCGACCAGCGCTGCGGTAGAAATCGACGACGCCGCCCCAGACATTGCGGCAACTCCGGCCAGGACTGGTGCACAACAAGCACTCGCCGCGCCAGAAAACACGCCCAACCCGTACACGGAACCGATTCCTGACCCTGAACTCTTCCCCGACGGCATCGGGAGCATCAACTTCCACCCCACCAACGTGGCGACACCCACGACGACCATGGCAATTCCCACCACGCTGAAGATCCAGAAGTGGTACTGCGCCAGGGCGCGGCTAACGATCGCGGCCCCCAACGCAATGGGCAGGATGATCGTGCCGACACCGGCAGCGAAAACCAGTGTCATTCCCAGGATCTGGCCGCGACGGCGGAAGCTTGACGCGAAGAACGCCGGCAGCATGACCGACACACAACAGGGGGCCAGCAGGGCGACGATGCCGCCTAAGAACGAGGCGAGGATTGTGGTGGAGACCAGGACCTGCTCCATGTATTGCTCCTTCAAAAGTGCACGGACTCACCGCCGTGCCGATGCCGTGGGGACGGGCGGACGCCCGAGGGTCAAGCCTGGGTCGTAGTCTTCGCGGCTTCGTTAGAGCCGGTGTCGCCGTGGAGGGGTGATTCCCGCGGGGTGTCAGCGTCCTTGTTTTTGCTGCGCATCATCATGAACATCATCCCGAGCATCACCACGGGGCACGCCAGAACCGCTGCGAGGGGAAGTGCCTCGCCGATCGATCTTCCGGCCACGAGCAGGCCGCCGAGAATGACGACACCGATCACAATCATGCCGATGAGATGCGACTTGCCACCGTGGTTGTGCCCGTTCATGGACATTCTCTTCTCTGGAGTTCGGTTGGGTGGACTGCGTCCCCTGGTGGTGTGTCATTGCCGTTTATGGGGAAGATCCGAGCAATCGCCCACACCCCGAGGATGACGAACACCACACAAATTCCGGCGAGAATCGGCCACGCGCTCATGACCATTACTTCCTCCTGCTGGAATGTCTTCTCATGACTCTGGCTCATCCACCCGCGCTTCTCGATGCAGGTTTGACGAAGAAACGATAAAGAAGGAGCGCCCGGTTCGAGGGTTTGTGGACCCGGAGACTTCGTTTACGCATCGCTGAACGGCGACAACGCTGTGGCGCCGCAAACCAGGGCCTCGTGAGATCGACCGTCGCAGCGGCGCTGACGGACCTCGGGACGCCCGAGGACGGGAAAAATGAGTTATTGCCAACTTTTGCGACTTGTGATTGCATTTTTCTAAAGCACCAGATGACAAGCTGAAAGTACGAGGAACGCACCATGAGCAACACCACCAACAGGGGCCGCGTCACGCGGCTCTCAACTGAGACGAAGGCTGCATTCAAGACCACTGAGTTCATTGCGTATGTGGTCATACTCGTCGGGTTGTTCGTCGCATCGGCCATGGTGGACAACGGAGACGACGGTGAGGGATTCGGCGCTCAGGATGCCTGGTTCTACGCCACGCTCCTAACCATCGGTTACATGGTCAGCCGCGGCCTCGCTAAGTCAGGAAGTCGGGAATACTACGACCACGACGACCACGACACTCGTCGCTAGCTGGCGCCCGCAGAGTAGTCAGTAATGGGCGGTGGGAGCGCCAGGGCCTTCTGGCAGCCTGACCGCTCCACACGCCCGAAGTTCGGAAATGTGGTCGTGTTTGCGGCGAGAGCTTCAACGACCGGCCACGGAGGATGACGTTGCGCGTTCCGCGGTGTCATCCTCCCCCAGTCCGACTCTGGGAGGGCTACTTGCGCGTCTTGAAATCGATCGCCTCACCGCTGACAGAGTTCCGGCTGCTCATTCCAGTCCTGGACTCGCTATCATGACGCGTGATGGCACAACTGACCTCCCCGGTACTTCAGGCGCTTGGCCGATTCAACGACCGGCATCCTTGGTCGCACAACGATGCGTACTCAGGCTGGATCGTCTATCAGGCCCGACGCGTTCACAACCGCGGAGGGTCACGCGCACTCGACGTCGGTTGCGGCACCGGGCATCTGGTCGGACGCCTGTCCCGCGAGCTCTCCGACGTGCGTGGCATCGAACCAGACCCGGCCAGCGTGGAAGCGGCGCGTTACAACACGCGAGAGCTCTGCAACGTGGTGATCAGCCGATCGACATGGGCCGAAGTCCACGACACCCCGTATGACCTGATCACGTTCGTGGCAGTACTCCACCACCTCCCCCTTCAGGAAACTCTGCGCAGAGCGAGCCTGCTCGTCGCTCCAGGAGGCCGTCTGGTCATCGTGGGCGTCGCCCGTGAAACCGCTCGCGACATCCCGTTGTCGCTGATCTCGACACTGCTCAATCCTCTGGTCGGCTTGGCATTGCACCCGCGCCCGGCCGTCCGCTTGCCCGCTCACATGCGCTCCCCCATCCAGCCACCCACGGAAACATACGCCGAGGTCAAGGCCGTTGCCCGACGGGTGCTGCCCGGTATCACCCTACGGCGCAGCCTGTTCTGGCGGTACACGGCCGTCTGGACGGCACCACCGTCGTCCTCCCAAGTCCGCCGGCCAGCATTTCGCAGCAGATTACGCCGGGCTACCGGTTGAATCACCCAAGTCGTGAAATCGATCGTACCGACGGATAGCAGTCTTCAAGAGCGCACTCCGCCGAAGGAGTCCGTCCGACGCTGCCGAACGGAATCGATCAGACACGCAGACGCGAGATGCAGCCCGCAATTTTAGTGTCGGGCGTGACACATTCGCCTCGAGCTACGTCCTAGAAGTGGATACTCCGGACCGCCTGTGGTGGAGGCGCCACGAAACAAGGGTTCACTATGGACGCAATCACATTGGCCGGGCGCTCTCCTGAGGTCACCGCAGCCGGACCACCGCGACTACGCGGACGTTACCGGTTGCTGGAACTGATCGGTCGAGGCGGCGAGGGCTCTGTCTACCGCGCCAGGGACGAAACGCTGGGTCGCGATGTCGCGGTGAAGGTCTTCGAGGCGTCCGCGACAACCGAGAAGGACATCCGTCGTCAGGAAGACGAAGTGAACCTCTTGGCGAGCCTGAGCCACCACAGCCTCGTCACCCTGCTCGATGCGGGTGTCGACCGCACGGATGTGGGCCGGCCACGTGTCTTTTTCGTCATGGAGCTCGTCACCGGCGCGGATCTCAAGGTCCAGCTCGAGCGGGGCACTCTCTCGGCTCGTCAAATAGCGCACATCGGCTACGACCTGGCCGAAGGCCTGCAGTACATCCACCATCGGGGTGTTGTGCATCGGGACGTCAAGCCGGCCAACGTCCTGCTTGTCGACTACAACCACGGCGGCGCTCGATACCGCGCGAAGCTGACCGATTTCGGCATCGCCCTGGTAGGCGCCATCGACCGCCGAGACCCGGACGCCGTGACGACGGGCACGGCCGCCTACCTCAGCCCCGAACAGACGCGGGGTCAGACGCTCGGCTCGGCCAGCGATATCTACTCGCTGGGGCTCGTTCTTCTCGAGTGCTTCACTCGCACCATCGCGTTCCCCGGCGACCCGATCCCGTCGGCACTGGCCCGGCTCAGAAAAGACCCCTCCATTCCGCCCGACATCGCCCCGGAATGGCGGGCGCTGCTGGCTGCGATGACCGCCCGCGACCCGAAGGACCGCCCCTCCATCCACGATCTGGTCGTGGCGCTTCGCCAGATGGTCGCTGCCGAGACCGGCCGGCACCGGGATGTGGCGGCGATTCCCGCGCCTTCGACCGAGGAAGCCCGGATGCTCGCGGTCGCGCGCTATCGACTGCCGGAAGCACCGGCCGACGGGGCCTTCGACCGCGTCACGGCCATTGCCGCCCGAGTGTTCTCCGTTCCGGTCGCGCTCGTCACGATCGTCGACCAGGACCGGATCTGGTTCACGTCCCACCACGGCCTGGAGATCGACCACATTGAGAGGCACCCGGGGCTCTGCGCCTCGGCGATCCTGGACGACGTGCCCTGGGTCGTCGAGGATGCCCGGTTCGACCCCCGGACGCTGGCTAATCCCCTCGTCGCCAGCGATTTCGGCCTCCAGTTCTACGCCGGGGTGCCGTTGCGCACCCGCGACGGGCACAACCTCGGCACTCTGTGCGTTCTCGACTTCGAACCGCGCCAGGCGTCGGAAGAGGAACTCGCCACCCTCGGCGACCTCGCTGCGGTGGTCATGAGCGAAATGGAACTGCGCCTAGAAGGCCGGCGATCTGCTTTGGCGCTCAAAAGCGCTACTTCGACGCCGAGCTGACCCGCCGAACCCGCCGGGTCACCGTGAACTCGCCTGACGCCCTGCGAGCCGCAGAATACCCTGCGCGAAGCATGAGACCTCTCTATTTCTTCTTCAGAGTGTTGGCGTGATCAGTGACCAGGCTCGCCTCATCCTTTGGGGGCCGCTCGTAGTCATTTGCTTCCGGGCGATCGGGAATAGTCACTTCGTCCGGCACCCGGTGCTCATAGGGGATGTTGGACAGAAGGTGCTTGATTGAGTTGATTCGTGCCGCACGCTTGTCATCGCTCTCAACCGTCCACCACCGTGCAAACGGAAGGTCCGTGACAGCGAACAAGTCATCCTTGGCTCGCGAGTAGTCCTCCCAGCGGGTAATCGAAAAGAGGTCCGTCTCGGAGAGTTTCCACCGGCGCATCGGATCTTCCAGTCGAGAACGGAACCGGTCTTCCTGGACCTTGTCAGACACGGAGAACCAGAACTTCACCAGAATGATCCCCTCGTCAACGAGCATCTTTTCCACCAAGGGCACCTGCTCGAGAAACAGACGGTACTGGTCATCGGTGCAATATCCCATCACCCGTTCGACGCCACCACGGTTGTACCAAGAGCGGTCCATCAGGACGATCTCCCCGGCAGTGGGTAGCCGTTCAATGTAGCGCTGGAAATACCACTGGCCCTTCTCTCGCTCGCTCGGAGTGGGAAGTGCGACGACCCGGGCGGAGCGCGGATTCAAATACTGGACGATCCGCTTAATCGCGCCGCCCTTGCCCGCGGCGTCTCGACCCTCGAAGATGACCAGCACCCGCGCCCCGGTCTCAATGACCCATTGCTGCATGCCTACGAGCTCGGCTTGCAACCGTTCCAGCTCATCCTCGTATAGAGGTTTCGGAACGCGCTTGACCGCACCTGTTTTCTTCGACTTCGACACGGCTGTCCCTTCAACGACCTACGGCAGCAGCCCGAAACACGCGGCCGGGACGATCATAAATCCTGTGCGGCGACAAGCGCGAGGTTAGAGCGCAGATTCGTTCCCTGCGAGCATGCTCATCTCTGTACGGCCTGGTTTACAGTGGCTCAATGAGTGATGTCACGCTTCGGAACGCCGCTGTCATTTACAACCCCGTCAAGGTCGATCTCGATGCCCTCCGAAAAGCTGTGAATACGGAGGCAGCGGCCGGGGGGTGGTCTGAGAGCGTCTGGTTTGAAACGTCCGTCGACGATGTCGGCCAGGGCGTGACCGCGAAAGCGTTGGAACTCGGCGTTGATCTGATCATCGTCGCCGGCGGTGACGGTACCGTGCGTGCTGTCATCGAGGCCGTCCGCGGGCACGACGTGCCCGTTGGGCTTATACCCTCCGGAACGGGCAACCTCCTCGCGCGCAATCTCGACCTCACCCTCAGTGACATGCATGAGAGCGTGCGCGCAGCATTCACCGGTGAGGATCGCGCCATTGATCTGGGCATGATTCGTATCGAGCGAGACGACAAGTCGCGCGACGAGCACGCGTTCGTGGTGATGGCAGGTTTGGGCCTTGACGCAAAGATGATCACGAACACTGACGAAGATCTCAAGGCAAAAGCTGGCTGGGCAGCCTATGTGAAAGCAATCGTCAAGTCTCTGCGTGACCCGGATGAGCTGCACATGCGATTCCAGATCAACGACGGCGCTGCCAAGCGAGCAACGGTGCACACCCTGATCCTCGGCAACTGCGGATCGTTGCCGGCCAATATCTTGCTGATGCCCGAAGCAGTGCTGGATGACGGTTTGTTCGATGTCATGATGACCCGGCCAGGCGGTGCACTGGGCTGGATCAGGGTATGGGTGACAGTGGCCTGGACCAACGGCATCGTTCGTCGAACCAAAGCGGGAAAGGCCCTCGCCGGGGAACAGAAGAACGACGGCGACTTGCGCTATGAAACCGGCTCTGAGTTCACCGCACGCTTCTCTCGACCCGAGGAAATAGAACTCGACGGCGACGCGTTCGGCAAAGCCGTTGCCTTCAAAGCCTGGATCGAGCCCAGCAAGCTCCGCATCCGCATTCCAGTCACAACCGCATAAGGATCCTCGCACCAACCACAGCACCCAGAACTTGCCGGCGGAGTATCTGCATCACGTGGAGAACCGCAACGAGTGACCTGCCCATTCGAAGTCACCCGTGGGGGCCTTGGCGCCGATGTCGACGCGCTTGCTGACAAAGCCACGCCCAGCAAGATCGTGGACCGCCAGAAAGTCAGACGCGCGCAGGCGCCTCATCGCGGGACCGCTCAATACCGGCGAACGTGGGGTCGTCGTCGAAAGACTTAATGCGTGCCACCTGGAAGATGATCAGAGCATAGACGGCCTTTGCCAGAATGTCGGCGATCGAATAGCCCACCTGTTTGTAGACCCAGGCATCAGGACCGGCGATGTCCAGCAACGGCAACAGATAGGCAATCGGGTAGACACCCCAGCTCAGCAACAGCAAGAAACGCAGCTGGCTCAGGATGCGGCGCACGCCCACGGGTTGTTTGTTCAGCGACTTACCCAGCTGCACGAACAGCACATAAAGAATGTAGGCGAACGGGATGGTGGACAGCAGCCCGAACAGGCCACGGATGCCGTTGTCGCCACTGATCTCTCCGGGGTAGCCGAGGATGATCATGAGTGCGGCGGCCGGAACGAGCCGCACTAGCAGCCCACGTTGCACCGACCGGGCCAGCGCGAGCACGGCGATGAGTTCCACGAGCAGAAGAGGGACCGTGAGAAGCCAGTCCACGTAGCGGTAGCCCTCGTTGAAACCTTCGCCGACCGCCTGACTGTAGTCGGCCTGGCCGCCGACGCCTTCGGTCACGAAGGCCGCCTTGAACGAGTCGAAGATGCGGAAGTAGTGGTAGGCCGCGATCCCGCAGACGACGATGGCCACCGTGATGGCCTGGCGATACCGCGGCAGGATGCGCGGCAGCGAGATGAGCAGAAAGACCGCCGTGAACAGCTGGGCGGCGATGACCAGGGACAAGGAGTTGTAGACCGTGTCGTACTGGCCGGGCGAGAGAATGTCGGGAATCATGATCTACTCCATCGGTTTTGACGGTGCCTGATTTGCCTTAGTCACTAAGTGACTTACTTAGTAAACTACATTTTCACCTTGTTTGGGGTGAATTGGGTACGATTACTTCACAACGCCGCGTGGGCGGGGCTTGCCCCCACGTAGGCCGGAGGAGACATGACCCAACCCGAACCGCTCGCGCATACCCTCACCGGTTTTCCGGCGGCGGCCACTGCATTCGTGAGCGCCCTGGACGCCAACCGCCAGCGCATTGCGCAGGACGTCGGCGTAAGCGCGACCGAGCTGCGCGCCCTGTTCCGGGTGGGGCGGTCGGTGAGCATCACGCCCAAGGAGCTGGCCGCCCACCTGGGCATGACAACGGGCGCGATCACCGCGATCGCCCGCCGGTTGGTGGACGCGGACCTGTTACACCGGGTGGATCACCCCGGCGACCGGCGCAGCCTCTACCTGGAGTTGACCCCGCTCGGGCACGAGGTGATGGGCGGCATCCACCAGGATTTCTCGGAGATGCTCGCCGCCTCGACCAGCAGTTTGACTGCCGATCAGCTTGCCGCCTTCACCGACGCCCTCACCTCTGTCGCATCCGAGGTACGCACCCGGTCTGCGCGGCCCTGATGCTCAGAGCAGTTACTTGCTCGTTGTCAGAAACGGCACGCTGAACCTCACGCCCCATTTTGCTTGCCGGGCGATTTCCACTGTCTCCTCCCCCACCGCGGTACCGTTCGGTTCCGCGAAATTCCCGTATGTCTTCCGTTAGGGGGGAGGTTTTACGCCCGGGGGTCCGTTAGGACTGAAGAATGACTACTCCTGACAGCCCCACATTGGAGCCCCTTAGACCCAGCGATCTGGGAACAAGGTCTGGCTCATGACTCTCACCGCGATGATGCCGTCCCTCCGGCGCACGCTTGCCGATCCTCTCGACATCGATGCCTGGCCCGAATCTTCACACGCCAGCACCACTGATGTCATCGTCGCCGGCGTGTCCATGATGCGGCTCGTCGACGTGTGCCAAACCCCGTGCGTGCATACCGCTACCGCCGTCATCCCCGGCACTCACGGGCGGCGATCGCCGTACCGGGACGCCGCCGTCGTCGTCGTGCGGGTCACTGCGGTACTGAAGAACTTCGACGCCGCACGCGTGGTGCTCATCGACGCGTGCCTGGACAGTGTGGACGCGATTTGGCGGGAAACCCGACTCATCGGGCGAGCCTCGACGGTCAAGAGCACCACCGCGATTCTGCTCTCCGGCGAATCTCACGAAACCCCCAGTCGCGGTCGCGGCATGGTGGAGCTGCCCGACGATCTCCGTGAAGGTGACCTGCTCGCCATCCCCTGTACGGGTGTTGTCGCCCTCCGCGATGTCCGCGCGAGGCCGCAATTAGAAGACGACACGGTGACACCCTCCGAGCTTGACGCCGCTGAATTGACCTGGCTGGCACAACTCGCATGACTACTGCAACCACAGAATCACAGCACGGAGGAATTTGACTCTCCTGTCCAGCATCATGGCCAGGCGGTCCGGCGCGTGCTTGAAATGAGAGTCCACGCCGAACCGGTGGTGCCGGATCACAGCGCCCTCGATCGCCCTCCGGGGCGACGAGGTCGACACCTGTTTCTTCCTCCACGACAGCCACCAGCTCCCGTGGAAGGAAGATTGGCGGCTACCGGTCGTTGCGGGCCGCAGCGAGATGCTCCTGGGCGTTCGTGAACACGCCCCACCACACCATCTCGTGCTCTGCGGGTGAGGAAACACCGCTGGCCAGCGCCGCATCGGCACTGGTCATCGTGGCCGCCAGCGTCGCCAGATATCCGCACTCGAGCGCGTGCCCCGCATCGGGCGCCAGATGGGATCTCGCCGCCGTCAGCTCAAGCACCTGCCGGCGGACCGGGCCGGCGCGCCGGGCCACGACGACAGTTCCAAAAACATAGAACGTGACACACGCCGTGATAATCACCAACCGCGACGCGCCAACCGCACCGAACGTTATGAGAAGTCCAAGAACGCCCACGAGGCCCGACACCATCCAGCCACGCCACAGACGAACCCAGCGACGTTGAGGCGCCGAGATTCCCGGTGGGTATAACAGCAGTCGGTGGCCCACGCTGCCATAACGGCCGACCGAGACCGTGTAGCCGCCCCACTTGCACCGTCCATCAAGGACGGGCGAGAGCCACCGGCTGAGCAAGAATTCCGAACTGAGCGTTCGCGCGCTATTCACCTCATAAGCGTCGACCCGGAAACTCGACGTCTCAACGATCAATACGGAACCCATACACCGAATACCGCAATCCTGACGACTTCCCTACGGTTCGCGCTGGCGGCGCCGGACCACCTGGCCATGACGGCCCATCGCTGGAGGTCTCAGCTGACGTGCACCTGTGGTTGTCGTGAGGAGGCGGCAGCGGAAAGAAACTCCAATTTCGCCGCAGGATCGGGTCGGCCCGTTTATTTTTCGGTGTGAGACTGGGCATACCGATGCTGTCATGGGGGACAAATCCCACGTGCGAAGGTCTCGGAGACGGCGATGGGGCGCGATGCAGGCACGAGAGCGGAAGAATTCGGTATTGGTCACCGGCGCGACCGGGAATGTGGGTCAGGTGGTTGTGCAGGAGCTTCTGGATGGTGGCGCCCGCGTTAGGGCAACCGGTCGTAGCGTCGCGTCGGTTCGGCGGGTATTCGGCGACCGGGTGGAAGCCGTTGCTCTTGACTTCACCGACCCAACTACCTGGGAAGCGGCCTTCGCTGGGGTGGAGCAAATGTTCCTCATGCGCCCGCCGCACCTGGGGAAACCGAAAAGTCAGATGATCCCGGCGCTGGAGTACGCCCGCGACCACGGGATCTCGCAAATCGTGTTCCTGTCGCTGCAGGGAGCCGAGAAGAACACCATCGTGCCGCACGCGGCGATCGAGGCGTGGCTTCGTGGCTCAGGCGTGGCCTGGACTTTCGTTCGGGCATCCTTCTTTCACCAAAACCTGTCCACCACCCATCTGACCGATATTCGCGATCGGGACGAGATCATGGTCCCCGCACGCAACGGAGCGACGGCATTCGTGGATGTTGACGACGTCGGAGCCGTTGCCGCAGCCGCGCTTCTGAATCCGTCAGCGCATGTGGACACCGCGTGGACGGTGACCGGGAATGAAGCGCTGACCTATGCGCAGATTGCCGAGATCCTCACCCACGAACTGGGCCGGCCAATCCGCTACGCGCGGCCCGGTGTCCTGCGGTATATCGTGCATGCCCGCAGGAAGTTAGGCCTGCCATGGGGCATGGTCCTCGTCACTGCGGCGATTTACACCACCGCCCGGCTGGGCCTGGCCGCGGGCCTGACCGACGATGTCCGTCAGGTCCTCGGTCGCGACCCAGTCGGGTTCGCAGTGTTCGCCCACCGCGACCGCTCGGTGTGGACTCCGCGATAGTTCGAAGCGAGCGCGCGCCTCGGTAGAGCTTTCAGCGGTGCTTACGATCCTGTTTCAGGACGAGGTCGCGCTCGTGTCCGTTGGATGCTCGTGAGAAGTATCCATGTCGGTGTACTCGCCCTCCACCTCCGCCCCCTCGCCGTTTGCTTCCGACGGTCCTGCTGCTGGCTCAGAATCGGTGTATTCGCCATCAGGAGCATTGTTGTTTTTCATGAGCTTCTCTCTCGAAGGGAGTACTGAGTTTATCTCTTGTAGCTGGCCCGTGTTCGGGTCCGTCATTCTCGCGTGCCGCTCCCCAGGGGATCGGTGGACGGTAGGAGACGATCACCCCCCACCCTGATCGGCGGGTCGAGGTTGGTGCGCCGAAGGAGCGCTGTTAAAGCGAAATGGCACCCGCGAGGGAGCCAAACGTTCAAAGCGGCACTTCGCGATCAGTGTGATCACGCCAGCGACCAGCTCGCCGCAATCGCCCGCGAAGGCAACGTGCCGGACCCGCCCGTGCGAACCGATGGTCGACGTGTCCACGAGGTCGCACGATTAGCGCGGAGAGGTGCTTGCGTCTTAACACTCGCAAGAACCCCTCCGCTCTGCCACCTCCAGCGCAGCGCATTGTCCCGCCGGGTTTTGAGACGCAACCCGGTGATCAGATCCCGGTCAAGCCTGGATGTCCCGGAGCCACTGTTCGATGGAACGCGGTTCGATACCGAGACGCTGCTGTGCGCTATCCCCCTTGCCGATCTCCTCACCGGACTGAGTGAGCCTCCAATGGTAGGACGCAACAACCGGGTCAGCGCCGGCTTTGCCGAACAACGGCGTGATGAGTGCCCCGAAGTCGTCCGGATCCTGCGCCTCGAAGCTCACGTCCCGGTCAAGATACGTCCCGAAACCCGTTGCCAGGTCGTCCCCAAGAAGACCGGGAAGGGCTCCGACCGCGACCACACCGGTGACCCCGGGCTGATCGAAGAGTCGAACCACCACGTCGGCGATGTCCAGGTGCGAGCTCCACGACACCCGGTAGTCGTCGCGGATGGGATATCGCAGCATTCCCTCTTCACGGGTGGGTCCGCTCACGGTAGGCAGAAGGAGGTTCTCCAGGTAGAGCCGGGGTTCAACGATGGCTACTGACACACCGCTCGCCATGAGTCCCCTCACGAGAACCGACGCGGCGCCCTCCCCCGCCTCGGCCGTGTTCACGCGGTACCCGCTGGTAGAGGCAACCACCCGTGGGGGCTGGGCGCGCGTGACGGCTTCAACGATGGTCCGCGCGTGGGCGAGTTGCTGTTCGGCAGTCCCGATAGGAAGGTGCACGAAAAGACCCTCTACTCCGCGGTAGGCCTCTTCCAAGGACGCGACCGAAGTGAAGTCGACGGCGACAGCATCACCCTCGTAGTTGGATGGGTTGCGCACTGCGGCTGTGACGTTCTTGCCGGCTTTACGGAGGGCTGCGACGACAGGGCCGCCTTGGGCGCCTGTGGCGCCGTGAATGAGATAGGTCATGTGAACCATTAGTGCACACAGTGCACTAGTTACGTCAACTGCACTAATGGAGTAGCCTCGAAATATGACATTCTCCGGTACGCCCTGGCCAGAATGCGGCATTGCCCGATTTCTGACCCTGCTCGATGGCCCCTGGGCGACACTCATCATCAGAGAGCTGCTGACCGGGCCGGCGCGGTTCACTGAGCTGCGCGATGCGCTGACTGGTATCAGCGCCCACACTCTCACGAACCGGCTTCGCCGCTTTGAAACCTACGGGCTCGTAACGAGGACCGTGTATGCCGAGATCCCTCCTCGTGTGGTCTACGAGCTGACGGCGTCGGGTGAAGCGCTGCGCCCCGTATTGGAAGCGATGAACACCTGGGCGGCTACGGTGCCGATGATCGACGCTGAAAGCGCCGTCCCGCTGCCCGCGTCCTGTGTGACCGGTGCCACCGAACCCGCGAGCGCGTAGCGGGCACCCGGACTTCACGTGGACGCCGGTTGCGTCACCTGTCCGTCGGCCGTTGATCGTAGGCGTCTCGGGCGTCTAGAACCGCTTCGATGTGCTGCTCCGCCCAGATGCCCAAGGCGGTCAGAGGCTCACGTAGCGTCCGCCCCAACGACGTGAGTTCGTATTCCACTCGAGGGGGCATCTCGTCGTACGCGGTTCTGGTGAGGACCCCGTCCCGTTCCAGGTCGCGAAGCGTTCCCGAGAGCACCTTGCCGCTGATGCCCCCGACGCTCTCGCGGATGGCACCGAACCGGGCCGGGCCGTCACTGAGCGTGATGACGATCATCGCGGTCCACTTGTTGGCGATCTTCGCCAACGAGGTTCGGGAGGGGCATGTCGCCAACATGACGTTCCATACCGGGGTCGCGTTCGACATGCGTCTCCTTAGTTACGTTGAGGTAACAAGTTACCATCTGTGACTATGGGTGAACACACCGACGAAGGAGCCACCAAAATGACCGAGCCCATCCCCGCAGCCGTTGCTGAGACCTATTTCGCCGCCCTTGGCCGCGGCGATATCCCCACCGTGATGGCCCAGTTCAGCGACGACGTCCTCTGGCACCAGCCCGGCGCCCACCAATTCTCGGGAGACCACCATGGCGTGGCCGGGGTCGGCGCCCTCCTCAGCGGAATGATGGAAGCCAGCGCAGGCAGTTTTCAACTCGCCGTCGCCGGTCCCCCGATGGTCAATGGTGACGTGGTCGCGGTGCCGGTGCGGTTCTCAGGAAACAGCGCCGAAGCGACCATGGACATGGCTGGCATCGATCTGCTCACAGTCCGAGGCGGCAAGATCGTCGAGGTACGACTGTTCTCCGAAGACGGTCCCGCTGAAGATGCCTTCTGGGGTCTGAACTAACCCAGTGACAGCGCTGTTGATCTGACTCGCGTGGGCGACTCGGTTACGCCGTTCTGAAGAAACGGCGCAACCGGGGCCCCCTGCGGATCAGCAGCTGGTCCAGCGCGAGGACGATCAGCAGCGACAGCCCGGACAACGGTAGTAAGACGTCGAGAGCCGCGATAGCCGCGAGCAAGACCCGGTCGGCAGCTTGGCACGGGGAGCCGCCGTCCCGGAGGCCGTGCCACGCCGAGTCCACCACATGATCGGCCCCGTCGCGCACATGACGATCACGGCCAGACAGAGCAAAGTTGTTGCGATCATGTTGACCACCCCAAAGCGTCGCCCCCGTGCACCGCGATCCCCTGGGATAAAGCGCATCGTCGGACGCATACGGGCGCAGCACTCAGCTCTTCAACGGTTGGCCTAAATTCATCGCCTTGTGTCGTGCGAGCCAATGGCATGCCGGGGCGGAGGACGTGACCATGGATGAGCGAAGACAATGTCGCTCAAATTTCAGGAGTCAAGACTATGAACACACCCCGTCGCGCCTTAATCCTCGTTGACGTGCAGCAGGAGTACTTCAGCGGACCGCTGGAAATTCAATTCCCCGCTCACGCGGACTCGTTGCCGAGGATCACCGCCGCCATCGACGCGGCCACCGCCGCAGGAATTCCGATCGCGGTCATCCAGCACAGTGCTGGCGACGAGGCACCAGTCTTCAACCCGACGATGGACGGTTTCGCGCTGCACCCCGAGATCGCGCGCCGCCAGAGTCCCGCGTGGAAGTCCGTGACGAAGCAGTTCGGCACCGTCTTCGCCGGCACGGATGTTCTCAACTGGCTGCGGGAGCACGACATCGACACGATCACCCTTGCGGGCTACATGACCAACAACTGCATCATCGCCTCAGCCGCCGAGTCCGAGACCCATGGGCTGGCCGCCGAAGTCCTCTCGGACGCGACCGGGTCCATCAACATCGCCAACGATGCCGGCTTCGCCGACGCGAAGACCGTGCACACGACCCTCATGGCGCTGTTGCACTCTAACTTTGCCGCAGTCGCCACCGCCCAGGCCTGGACCGATGCGATCGCCGAGGGTTCCGCGCTAGCGAAGGACAACCTCGGCAGCTCCGCCGTCCTCGGCGCCCAGCGAGTAGCCGCACTGTGAGTTCACGAACCCGAGAGTCTCGGCTGCGTACTCTTTACGCGTCCACTGTCGGGGTCCTTCGCAGTATGACCGCCGAATACCGTGCCGGGCTCATCGCCAACGACATCATTCCCCCCACCACAACGACCGCCCCGGACGCCGCCACACAGCAGCCGCGGCTCTGAGGTTCCAATCCCCGACGTTCTCCTCGCTCGCCTGTGCCTGATCGCTGAATAGTCGAGGCCAACACAGCGACCGAGGGCGCCGGTCTTCGGCCAGGCCGAGGCAATTCGAGGCTTGTCAATCCGACGCATCTTGGTTTTCCGTTCGATACGAATGCCCCACACCAGTGGCTGTGGGCTTTACCACCCTCCGTCGTCCTCAATCTCGTTATCGTCTGGTGCGCGCGAGGAGGAGTGCTGGGAGGGTGGTACGCCGTACTGGCGCCGGAAAGCGCGGGCGAACGCACTGGGCTCTCGGTATCCGCTGTCAAACGTTGCGCGTTGCACGGTGCTACCGCGGTCGATGAGGTGGCGCGCGAATTCGAGGCGTACCCCCCGGATAGTGGCTGCTGGAGTCGTGCCCGCTGCCGCGAATATCATCTGCAGAGTCCTCACCGAGATGTGATTGTTCGCGGCCAGCGAGAGCGCATTGAAATCTGGATCGGCGAAGTGCTCCCTGATCTGGCGCAGCATCTCGGATCGGAGAGCTGTGCGGGTGGGCGCTATCCCGAGGCGCCGCGCGGCTGACCTGACCGCGTCCTCGCCTTGAGCGAGTTGAAAGCGGGCCTTCTCGGCCAAAGACTCGCTTGTCGCGAAAGAGAGTAGCGCCGCGCCGCCTACTTTCAGCTTTCTTATCGACCAGATGACGGGCACGATCTCACCCGTGCGACTCAGGAAGAGCTCCGGAGCCTGCGCCGCACGACTGTGACCGTTATGCACAATCGGACAGTCCTCGGCACTGTACGTGGATCCATCCGGGTGAAGGTGGTGCAGAGTCGCGTGGCTAGGCAATCCCACGAGTTGGTCAGGATCGGCATATCCAAGAAGCCTGGCCCCCGCGGTGTTCGTCCGCGCAACCGACCCGTCGTCGCTGATGACCCACAACGGGTCGGGGGCCGCCTCGACAATGGCCTGAAGCAGCGCGTAGTCGGCAGCGTCACCCGGCGCCGGCTGAATTGAGAGAGCCACCTATTTTCCCTCCGCCCCCAGATAGTGAACGCTGCACTCTGCAGGGCACGGCTCCAAGCTACGCTCTGAAAATTTCCGCATTCTTTCCCTTCTGTGTCGCTGGTGTTACTGCGCGCCGCTCGTTCGCATCCGGCCTCGTGCCCTGCGCAAATTGGCTTGTCGGTCCCGGCTCTTTTCAGCTGAAATGAATGCAACCTAGAGAAAGCGAAACAACATGACCTACTTCCCGTCCATGCAGAAGGCCACTCTGTCCGAACTTGAACCGGACGTCCACGGGCGCATCGCTAAGCGAACGGCGAGCCTGAATGGTGTGGAGGTCACGCAGATCACGTTCCACGTTGGCGCGCGCTGGTCCGCGGACCTCAAGGAATATGCGGGCACCGATCTGTGCGTGCTGCCACACGTAGCCCTCGTTACCGCCGGAACCCTTGCCGTCGAGATGAGAGACGGTGAGCATGCCGAGTTCTCCACCGGTGACGTGATGCTGCTCCCGCCCGAACACGATGCGTGGGCCGTAGGAGAAACCGATTGCACCTTCGTCGAGTTTTCCCGTGGCAACGACTATTACGACGGCGAGGTAACGCATGGAGAAGCGTGAGGCGGGAGAGCTGGCGAACCAACTGCGCCTCAAAATTGGGCTCACTTGGGAGGACCTCGCGTCGGCTATCTCCCGCCCACCGGTGTGGACCGCGGCCGCGATCCTAGGCTTCCACCCGATTCCGGCCGACCAGGCACGTGCCGTTGCTGAGCTGCTGGGCTTGGAGGACGACGCCGTCACAGCGATGCAGCGTCAGCCCTACCGCACAGCAGACGACTCGCTACGGAGCGATCCAACGATCTACCGGTTCTACGAGCTCCTCCAGGTCTACGGCCCCGCAATCAAAGAACTCATTCACGAGGAATTCGGTGACGGGATCATGAGCGCGATCAATTGCAATGTCGAACTCGGCCGCGTTGCTCACCCCGACGGCGATCGAGTCCGGGTGACCATAGAGGGAAAATTCCTCGCGTATCAATGGTGAAAGCCGGTTCTCGTGGGGGTGTTCGGTCTGACGTGGAGACGGCCTGGACACCTCTACCAGACGCGCTCAGGCTCCTCCGCGTCGGGACCAACTGGTCGGATTTCTGGACGTGTCAGGCCTAGAGCATCGAAGCCGAAGGCTATTCCTTCACGGTCAGGGCCTGGGATGACCAGGTCGGCGAGCCGGAGCAACGCTTTCGGGGATCCTTCAACGGCGACAGCAGTACCAGCGAAGGCGAGCATTTCAAGGTCGTTTGCCCCATCCCCGATGGCAACGACGTCGCTTTGGTCGATTCCGAATCGAGCGATGACAGCGGCGATACCGACCGATTTGTCAACGCCGGGGATGTAAAGCTCACCCGCCCTTTCCTTCAGCCCCGTGATGGAACTTGGAAGTGCCGCGATATCGGTGCCGATCTCTTCCGCGAGGACGGGAACCGGCACTCTGGAGTCGAAAATTGTGACTTTACCGAACGAACAATTGCTGAGGTCGTTGGGTATCTGAAGAGACGCGAGGATGTCGCTCGGCCCCTGGCCATCGCCGGGAAAGGCTCCAAAGAGAATCCCGTGAATCCGCTCGCGACTTCCGGGCGGCCCGAAGATCGCGGTGGGTGCTTCGAGGACGAAGGTTACGTCGTATTTCTCGAGGACGGAGATCGTTCTCGCTGCTAGGTCAGCCGAAAACCGCTGGTCAGACCAGACCTGCTCGTCAACCTCAATGTAGCCGCCAGCGGCAGCGACAAGGCCGTCGAATCCGACGGCCTGCACGTTGCGAGCGAGCATCGATTTCGGTCGGCCCGTGCACAGGAATATCTTGTGTCCGTTGGACCGCGCACGACGAACGGCTTCTACGTGAGCTGGTGGGATGACTCCTCGATCAGCGAATGTCCCATCGAAATCGATGAACACGGCCTTGGCGGTGGTCATGTCAGCGGAAGTGGGCGTTGGGGTAACAACTGGATGGGGCACGTCTCCACGCTACCGGTCTTGTCGCCGCCTCCGCGACTGGCCCGTGTGCTGCATTACGATGGCATCAGGCCAGAGGAAGGGTTTCTGTGAAGATCGCGATCTACGCATTCGATGGTGTCCCGATGTTTCATCTTTCGGTGCCGCAGATGGTCTTCGACGAGGTGACCCGGCAGGGGCTGGCCCAGTGGGAAACAGTTCTGTTCTCCGACCGCGCGGGCTCGATCCGCACTGCCGAGGGGTACACCTTGGGCCGGGTTATGGGTCTTGACGCTGTCCTCGACGCCGACTTGGTCGTCGTCCCCTCATGGATCGACGACGGCCGGAAGATCCGGCCTTCATTCCGGGCAACGCTTCTCAGCGCCCACGGTCGCGGATCGACGATCGTCGGGCTGTGCCTCGGGGCGATCGCCGTCGCCGACCTCGGCCTTCTCGAGGGCCGAAGTGCGGTGACACACTGGCACGCCGCCGGCGACCTGGCCCGGAGACATCCGAACGTCACCGTGGACGCGGACGTGCTGTATCTCGATCACGGCGACGTGATGACGTCGGCGGGTACCGCTTCCGGCATCGACGCGTGCCTGCATGTAGTCCGGACGCGCCTCGGCGCCGAAGCGGCGAACCGGGTCGCGCGAAGCTTGGTCGTCGCACCGCATCGGGAGGGCGGGCAGGCGCAGTACATCGAGCGGCCCCTGGCGCACCAAGCCGCAGCCGACCCCATCGCCGTCGCATCGACCTGGGCCCTGGAAAATCTCGGAGAGGATCTTGGAGTTGACCGCCTCGCGGCCGCGGCGCACATGAGCCGCCGGACCTTCGTACGGACTTTCCGTAACGCCACAGGGGCGACACCCGCCGCGTGGGTGAGGTCTCGCCGCCTCGATGAAGCCAGACGACTTCTCGAGACATCGGAACTCTCGGTCGATCAGATCGCCGCGTCCTGCGGATTCGGCAACCCCGTTACCCTGCGCCAGAACTTCGCCGCCGCGTTCGGCAGCACGCCGTCGAGCTATCGCCGCCGGTTCGACGCCCGGGCGTGACAGTCCGCTTCAACCGCTTCGGGTCAGCGACCCGCCGCACGCACAGGCAAAGGCGACCCAGCACGATCGGTCAAAGTCTCGGAAGGCCTGACGACAGGGGTGATGAATGCAGCGGCCGCGACCAGGATGAGCGGGGCGATCAGTGCCGTCCTGAGGCTGTAGTGGTCGCCGAGGAACCCGATGACCGGCGGCCCGACGAGCAATGCCACGTATCCGACCGTGGCCGCGAAGGCGACGCGCCTGGCGGGGTCTCCATCCCCTTCTCCTGCGGCGGACAACGCCAGAGGGAAGCCCAAGGACGCGCCCAGGCCCCAGAGGACGACGGCAGCCACTGCTGCGACGTGACTGTCAACGAAGATCACCAGGGCCATGCCCACTACGGCGCTGAGAACACCGACTCGCAGAACAGGCGCCCGGCCAAAACGGGCGACAAACAACCCGCCGATGAAGCGGCCGATCGTCATGGAGGCAGCGAATCCGGCGTACACGGCGGACCCCGATGTGGCGTCGAAACCGTGGCCGTCGACCATGACTAAGGGGAGCCAATCGCTCGCGGTCCCCTCCGTAAGCGCCATCGCGAGCACCAGGGCAGCGATAAGGAGAAGACGCGTGTCACGCCACAGAGGCAACCGAGGCGCCGCGGCCGCCGTGGGTTCCGCTCCTCGGGGAACCTGCCCGGTTGCGCGCGGGATACGCGGAGCAGCTGCGCCCATGATGACGACGGCGACGACCCCAATCGCCGACAAGTGCCACAACACCGGGACGTCAGTAGCGGTGAAAGCGATGCCCGCACCGGCACCGACGAGAGTGCCCAAACTGAAGAAGCCGTGCAGGGCGGGCAGCACGGGGCGGCCAATGGTCTTCTCGATGTCGGCGCCCTCGACGGTCATCGCAATCTCCCCGCCTCCCATCCCCAAGCCGAAGAGAAACAGGCCGATGACCGTCGCTGTAGCCGACGACGAGGCTGCCCCGACGCCGATCGTCGGCATGCTCAGGATGACCCCGATCGTGCCCGCGAGCATCACGGGCCTCGCTCCCCAGCGCGCGACGGCAGGACCGGACGCGAGGATGCCGATCATCGACCCGGCAGACAAGCCGAGCAGGATCAAGCCCATCTCCGATGTCGTCGCGCCCAGCAGATCCCGGATGGCTGGCGTCCGAGTAACCCACGAAGAGATCGCCAGACCGGGCAGGGCGAAGAGGGCAAAAAGTGCGAGGCGGCGTGAGTGCAAGGTCATCATGGTTCATTTCTCGGTCGTGGATACAGCGGTCAGGAATCGGCATTGAGATGACGAATGCCGCCCTAGGCCGCGAGCACGGCCTCTCAAATTCTGCAGGCGGCAGGCGATCTGGACCAGTGGCCTAGAAACCAAATAACAATGAATACGAGCCACACAAAACGTGTAGACGCCTCCCTGGCGTGCGCCACGACATGCAGCTCGAAGACCCCGACCTCGGGGTCGACGGCGTACTCGAACTGGGTGGTGAGGTCCTTGCTCGAGGCGAAGAACAGAGCCCATTGAGACCACCGAGTGGGTTCGCAAGCTGGTCGCACTCACCGTCGGTGCGGTCGAGCGCAAGTAGCGGTGCCGGCAAACCAAGGCGTTCCTCAGCGTCAATACCTTACTCACGGAATCGTCCCAAAATTGACATTTTGCCAGCGTTTTAGGCCGCATTGTGTCCGTATACTCAACGAGTGAATTCAGCCGATCGAAATCAGGAGTCCGAACCAGTGAGTCCTTCCGCCAGCGATCGAGCAACTCGATACTGCTGGCGGACGTCGGCCGGCTGCTCCTCGAAGACGAACCGGATAGCGTCTTGGTTGACGTCGCGACGAGCGGGAATTTGGTCGCTTTCGAGGTCTTAGTACGCCGCTATCGGAATCTGATGCACGGCTACGCCGTCAGGATCCTGAAGTCGTCTGCCGATGCTGACGATATCGTGCAGGAGACCCTCATAACTTCTTGGGACAAGCTACCAACCTTGAATGATGGCGCGTACGTGAAGGCCTGGTTGATGCGTGTGGTCCGCAATAAATGCCTAGACCGCATGCGCAGGAACGTTCCGGAGACTGCCGAGGATGACGACGGCACAACAGAAATTCTCGATACCGAGCCTTTCAAAGTCGTCGAAACGCTGCTCCAAAATGAGGCATTGGCCCTGGCCCTTGCCAACCTGCCGACCAACCAGCGCCGCGCCTGGCTGATGCGCGAGTTCTCCGACAGCAGTCACGCCCTCATTGCGGATGAACTCGATATCCCGGTATCGACTGTCCGTGGTCTCCTCGCGCGTTCACGCAGAAGCTTGGCAGGGGCGTTGGCCGACTGGCTCTGACTGTGTTTTCATCAACTCGAGAGGGAGCCTCATCGGCTAGCTCATCACCAGTGGTACGGAAACTGAATTTGACGTGCGCTCCGTTGACTTGTAGGTCGATATTGGCGGCAGGCTGCGCCGGGTGAGAGTTCGGTGTCTCTGGGTCTTCGTGCCGCGCCAGTATCGCAAATCCGTGTCGACGACGCCCGGCGAGATCTAAGGTTCGAACTGATCGACGCAGCCGGATTTCGACTTTGATTCACGACGTCACGGCGTGGCTCCTCGCCCTCCAGTACGCCGGCTCGAAATATTGACATTGGCCCGTCCGGGGTGTCAGCTATGTGAAAGCGCGAGTTGAGCAGGGGGCCCACTCGCGTGTGGGGGTGCTCATGAATCTACGCAACCGCTTCACCTCACGCCGCGGTGCCCGATGAGCACCGCCGCTACGCCCCGTCAAATTTTCGACCTGGTCGACTCGTTACTCTCTGACACGTGGCCTGTCCTGGAACGCGAGGCAATTGCGCTTCTCGAGAGGCATTCCTGCGACGTTTTGCTCGCTCATCGGCACACTAAACGTGCGGTTCGGGTCGCGCGTTGGCACTGCCCCGAACTAGACATCTGGGGTGCCTGGACGACCTGTCCCCCGCACGGGATCGGGCTCAGCGTCTATCTGTCGGACACCACCGCCACCGGCCCCACCATCTCGCTAGGGTACGGCGCCCTGACCAACGAGTTCACCACTCATCTGGGAGCGCCAGAGATCATTGACCGCAACCCCTACAGCCCCCGAACATCGTGGACTCGCCACAAACTTGCCGTCAGCGTCGACTCTTACACCCGAGAACACGAATGCCCCTTGATCAAACTGACAATTCAGCCGCTGACCACAGTCATCCGACACCACGTCACCACAACTAACCAAACCGCCTGAAATCTGGGGCACTGTCCGGCACCTCTTTACCCACCCGTTGCCTGAACTACCGGAAAGTTGAAGGCAAGCAGCCCTCGGCTGCAGGAGCGGCGATCGGCCCCTGGGCCCTGGTCCCCCCACTGGTACTCATCGGGCTCGGCATGGGCGCGTGTTTCGGCACGATCTTCAACTTCGCCCTCGGCGGAATCGACGAGCACGAGACCGGCAGTGCCAGCGGAGCCCTCAACGCAGTGCAGCAGCTTGCAAACGCGGCCGGAAGCGCCGCGATCACAACCGTGTTCTTCGCCAGCGCCGATGAGGCATCCGTAGGCGGCATGCTCGTGAGCCTCGCTGTGGTCGGCACCCTAGTTCTGGTCTGCTGCTTCCTCGTTCGACTCCTGCCCTTGGCAGCGCAAGTATCACTGCGGTGAATCCGGCTAGTCTTAATGGATCAGACAGGGCGTCGCGGGTCACCGGGACCACCCCTCGTGCCCTTGTGTGCCTCTTCGATGATCCGGACGTTCTTTACAACGGCGCTTTCGGTCATGAGCAGATCGAGCGAAGTGACGAACAGTCGGGCGATTTCTTCACTGCTCACATCAGGGCCGGGCACGTCGACCCGGAACCCCTGGGCCTGAAGACCACCCTCGTTCGAAAACACGATCTCTGCATCAAAAACAGCGCGATATTCGGTCATCTGGCAACACTAACGAGATGGTCGTTGACGAACACGCTGCCCCGCGGTACCAACTCGGCGATCACGCGACGCAACAGATAACCATCGCGCGCACGAACCCATCATTTGATCAGCCTTCGACCGGTTGGGTTAGACGCCTCGCAACCCATGGGATAGGAGACGTAAAAGAATGGTGAGGCATCGTCGCGGTGGCGAACACAGCATTGCGGCCGGGAGTCGCCGTGAATCAGGAATTTCGGAACGGTGGCATTCAGGCATTAGGGAGAGCGGCTTCCGGACCATCCATGGCCTCCATGCTGGTGGCAGGTGGTCGAAAAGGCGAACAATGCAATGGCAACAACGGGTAACCCTGCAACGCCAAGGCGACGAAGAAGCCAAGAGCCGAGTGGTTGGATTGCGTAGTTTTCCTTCTTATGGTTGTGGCTGTTGGGGGGGGAATTCGTTAACCAGTTGTACTCGATTGCAGTTGAAAGCGTGCGCTGTGTGGTGTTGTCGGCGGAGGCGGACACGGCGTCAGGCAGATCGGGAGGGTCGGTGCCAACGCCCTAGGTTGTCAGAGAGACGGCGAACTGCGGTCCACTGGACATCTCGACGGGAGTGACTTTCGGTGGGCTGCAAGAGTCGGCGGGACTAGTCCATCGGTAGAGTTTTGCGATGAAGAGTTTCCACATTTCGGTGCCAGAGTCGGATCTTGTTGATCTACGGCAACGGCTTCTTCGTACACGCTTACCGGAGGCAACGCCTGGGACGGAGTGGGCTGCTGGAGTTCCGAAGTCTTACTTGCAGAATCTCGTGACCTACTGGGAAGCCGAGTTTGACTGGCGCGCTCAGGAACGCTGGTTGAACTCATTCCCGCAATTCACTGCTGACATCGACTCCCAGTCAGTCCACTTTGTTCACGTGAAGTCATCCCATCCTCATGCCGTCCCTCTTGTCCTTAGCCATGGATGGCCCTACTCGTTTGCCGAGATGCTCCCACTCGTCACTCACCTGTCCGACTTCGACCTCGTCATCCCCTCGCTACCCGGATTCGTGTTCTCCGACGCCCCCACCGGATTTTTCACCGACACAAGTACGGCGCGAACGATACATAAGCTGATGACAGATGTCCTCGGCTATGCCCGGTACGGCACCTATGGTGAGGACATTGGCGCCTCCGTCAGTCATAGCCTGGCGTCACTCTTCCCGGACTCAGTGCTCGGTATCTTCGTCACACACCCCGCAGTGCCCCCGGTTGACGACCGGAAAGACCTCTCCGCGGCAGAAGACGCCTTCATTGCATGGCTCGACGCGGAATGGGAGGACGAGACCGCGTATGCGCATCTGCAAAGCACCCGCCCCGACACGGTCGCCGCCGCCTTGAATGACTCGCCAGCCGGGCTTGCCGCCTGGATTCTCGAAAAGTTTCGCTCGTGGAGCGACAGACGCAGCGGCCCGACGGAACTCACTCTTGATGAAAAGTTCTCTCGAGACGACCTTCTGCGGACGATTTCGCTGTACTGGTTCACTCAATCCATTGGGTCGTCATTCCGCTCCTACTACCACCTGCGGCACCGCGAGAAGCGTGGCGCCGTTCACGTCCCGACCGGCATCGCCGTCGGGACAGGAGACCTCGGATACCCCCGTGAACTTGCCCAGCGCACGTACACCGACATCCGAAGCTTCGCCGTGCTCCCCCACGGTGGTCACTTCACGGCTAAAGAGGAACCCGAACTCGTCAGCGCCAACATCCGCGCATTCTTCCAGGGGTTCCTAACCGAACCGGACCCGACGCGACCTCCCGATGGCGCCCGGGGCGCCTATTCGGAGGTCGGAGAGGCGTCGGAGTTCGAACGCTCTCGGCCCTCCGTCACCGAGTGATCAGCTGCTGTAGCGTCCGCCCACTCCTCCGCCCAGGAAACAAGCGGCCCGAACGCCGCAGGTAGAGCGGCTCCAAGCGAGGACAACTCGTATGAACCGTCGTGCTGACGGGCGACCAGCTTCGCTTCAGTGAGTTCACGAAGTCGGAGAGTCAGCGTCGAAGATGACATCCCGTCGCACTCTCGTTGAAGTTCCAAAAACGTGAGCGAGTGGCCCTGCAATTCCCAAACAATTCTCATGCTCCATCGCCGCGTCATCAAGTCGAGCAGCGCGAACAGCGGCCGCCCTGTTCGCGAACCCTTGGCAGGTCTTCCTGGAAGAGGGGTGGTTGACATAAAGCCACACTATCGCTTGCGCTTCGATATTCGAAGTGGTAGCTTCGGCTTCACTTCGATAGTCGAAGTGATCAGGGTTGGGAGCGGAAATGAAGATCGGAATTGTAGGCGCGGGCAACGTGGGCAACCTGTACGGCGAGCAGTGGGTGAAGCGAGGCCACGAGGTCGCGTTCAGCTATGTGCGCGATTTGGGCCGTCTCGAAGATTTTGTCGGACGGCTAGGTTCGTTGGCGTGCGTGCTTGAGGTGGAGAAGGTGGCAGCATTTTCGGACGTGGTCGTTTTCGCGCCGCCGTTCGAGCTGATTGCGCACGCGGCAGCGCTCGTCGGTCCAGCATCAGGAAAGGTGGTCGTCGACACCACTAATCCTTTCAACCCAGAGCGCACTGGGTTGGTCGATCTCGGCACCAACACTTCGTCGGCGAAGGTCGCAGACTTGTTCCCGGACGCCTTGGTGGTCAAGGCCCTACATAATTTGTCGGTAGATCAGGCCGCCGCTGGCATCAACCAGACTCCCTCCGTCATATTCATAGCCGGGGACAACAACGAGGCCAAGGACACGGTGGCGCGCTTAGTCGTCGACGCTGGGCTCATTCCCTTTGACACGGGTGAACTAACTACCGCCGATCTGAGCGAAGCACCTGGCCCCTTGTTCATGAACGTGTACAGCATGTCGGCGGTCGCCGAAGCGGTCGCGATCGCCCGCGGCTGACTGCCCCCTAACAAACTCGAGCCACACCGACTTCGCGGTGAGTTGGCGCACGATCGAACGGAGCTCTTCACCATCCAGAACGAGTTGGATCAGCTCTGGCAGATCAGCGGCGCGTTTGCATGAGTAGCGCAAGAGATGAGGACCTCCGTTGCATCGGCTTGAGTGTGGTCGCCCAATCCACGTCCGTATTCGTCCGGGCCGTGCGACGTTTCAGCTCCCGTAAATGGAGTATCTGGTGTCGTATCTGCTAATTCGAGCCGTTTCGGCCTGGTCGGGAGGAGGGACAATGGGTGGTTTCGCCGCGAAGTCCTGCGCCTGTTACTGCTGGGGTACCTGGACTCGAACCAAGAACAAATGATAGGTGATTCGGCCAATTCGCCCACCCGCAACTGAGGCGGAGTTCCGCGGATTTCCGCGGTTTTCATAGGGTCTAGTTTACGCTCTGGCACGGACTAGTACGGGCTCAATCTGGTCACACAGCGAGGTACCTGGTTCGTTTCTGGTCACACCGCCGACCGGTTCTGGCGCTGCCGGAGAGCTAACCAACACGCGCTGCCATCGGCAAAGCGCGACCTGGGGTCAGAGTGACGTGGTGTCCGTTGCCGGCGGGTTCTCGTTAGGAGTATCGCTATCGGTGTACTCGCCCTCTGCCTGCGTCTCGTCGGCGTCAATCTCAGGCGCGCCGGCCGCTGCCTCGGAATCGGTGTACTCACCATCGGCGTCGTCGTTGATTTTCATGGTTCTCCCTCTCGAACGGACAATCAGTCTATGTCGCTGGACTGACCAAGGACAGGCGTACGTGATGTGCCGTGTCCCCTGTACGCCTGCGGAGGGCCCTACGGGATCCGGGAACGCTGCCCTTCGACACCCCTGCACAGTCGATAGTATTCCCCTAGACGTAGTGCAGCTTCTACTTCAAACCGGCGCACTGTCTCTGGCGTTGGCTAGCTTCCCACTGGATCAAGAACGGGCCTGGCTCATGCGTGTGATTTTCGGCGCTACATGGCGGCGTTCTGTGATCGCTATTTAACGCATCGAACTGGATACTCGCGTTGGCTCAGAGCGGGTAGACAGCGTCTTCTATCCCATGGGAAATGAGGCAACTAGGTTATGAGACAGTCTGCGGTCGCCAGTTGTAACTGGCCTCTACAAGCGTCAAGTCCACAGCCTGAGTACGATCGACGCCATGAGCGGAATCAACGAAGCATCCAGTGCCCCGGACTGGCTCCTTGACCTCAGCCGTGCCGTTCGTCAGCCCATGAGAGATCCACGACTGGACAACGCTCGGGCGGCACTCATCGATATACAGGCCCGATTGGTTGCTCTGGACACAGAAGCAAAGCAGGTGGAGGCCGTACTCCGAGACTGCGCAGAGATCGGAATGACTAGCGAAGAAATTGCGGTCCGGATCTTATCGATGGAAGTCGTCAACCGCGTGCTAAACGGCGGTTCCCTGCTCGGAACAGACTACGACTAATCCGTCTCGTAACCCATGGGATACGAGGCAGCTGGGTTGCGAGACACGCTAAGGGGGCTGCTCAGGGACGAACTGAAGTCATCAGCTCGTCCAAAGTGACCATGGCGTTGCTCGACGTTTTCGGTATTGACCGGAATTTTCGAGCCAGGTCCGGATCCGCTGCGGTGGCCCGGAGGTACCGCTCGATGTCGGCGCGAGTTGCGAAGTTGAAAGGCTTGACTCTCAGGGCGGCCAGCGGCGCCTCCTCTTGGAAAGTGATGCTGCGGGCATCCTCTGGATGATCAGCGAGGGCAGCCTCGAGAAGACCGGACGGGATGTCCCGATGAAGGTTGCAGACCATATGTCTGACATCCTCATTCTCGTCCAGGACTAGCCGGGCGATCAGCTCAAACGAGAGGTCGGGCTGAAGTGCGACTTCTGCACGTTCCTCCCATACAGAATTCGCCACGAAAGTCGCGCGCATCTCCTCTGTTAGGCGAGGACGCGGCGCGCTGCTGCGCCGATAGACCGGGGCAGGAGGGGAATCATCATCCATCACAGGATCAGTCAACCTTCCATGCGGCTGCTGTGTATCAGCGACTGTTCAGGCGGTTTTGAACGCCTCATATCTCATGGCTTGTGAGGCGTCTCGTGTGCTCGAGTTAAGATTCCGCAAATAGCGATCTNGCCTCCAGCACGCGATTTCTTCAGCTGGGGCGGAATTGGGGCAAAACCACCGCGATGTCGTAGACCTCAACCTCAAGCAGACGCACTAACTCATCTCCCGTCGCCAACCATCGAGTCTGATTCCTGGATTCGTCCCAGCCGTCAAACGGGTCAAAGTGACGTTGCCAGAAAAGCGACCAGTCGTTGAGGCGTCGGCCCAGTTCAGAGGAGATGCCATAATCGTCCGGCTCCATGGCGTACTTGTCAGTGAAGCTCTCCCATAACGGATAGTCATGGCCCCAGTCGAGGAAGAACCGGATCCGGTGCAGCTCGCCTGCTTGCTCGTCGGAAGAAGACTCCGCCAGCTTTCGTTTGACCAGGGCGGTTAGATCGACGGAGTAGCCCAGCCGGAGGTCGACACCGGCTGGGTCGGGCGTTGAGGACTGATTGCGGGAGATCATCCCGGCAGGCCCATGTGTCCGTAAACGTTGCCTCCCGCGGGGGCTTCGTCCACCACTGTGGTGGTCACAGCCGTCCATCCCACTATCGCTCCCACTGGGAGCGGATAATCGCCGCCGAGCGCCACGACGGTCGTTCGTTCCCCGATCATTTCCCCGGTTTCGGGATCGATGATCATGTCGAGTCTGGTCTTCTGACCCGATTCCTGCCGACCAATGGCAATTCCTGTGCGTCCGTTGAGCGTCGCGACTCCCTCAGTGATCATGACGCCGGGGATCATGGCTGCGGCTTCGTAAAGTGCTCCGCGGAGGTCTGCTGGAATTCCGCCACCGCGGAGGGTGTCTGAAATCCAGACGAGCGCTTCACCGTCAGGTGAGGGGCCCTGGCCCAACGTAATGCGGTAGATGTTGTTGAGGAGCTGGTACGGGTCACGAGGCAGCGAAGCAAGCATCTCGACGTCAGAGCTGGGGCTGCCATAGAAGGCTCCGCCCGCGGCTCGCACGTTCTCCTGGTAGTCAGGGCTGCCGCGTTTTGCCAAACTCTGCTCCCACTCCGACTGCATCGCGGCCTCGGACTCAGGCCCGAAGGCTTGATACGGCTTCCTCATACCCCGCATCCAGACCCAATCGTCATTGAGATTGGCCGGGACATAGAGCTGGTCCTCGGTGATCGTGAGGAAGAAAATTTCGCGGCCGTTCTTGCCGGCGGGGCCCAGTCCGTTGTAGACCGCGCTCGTGTCCACCCGGAGATACTGACCTGGCTTGAGCACAGGGTCTGCTGTGGCGATAGTCAGCGCCGACGCTTCGTTAAGCACGGCAGCCGCCGCGGGATCGGCGCCGCCGCGCCAGCCGGCGAGCCCGATCATGTCGCTCATGATCAGGCCAGTCACGAGCGTGGCCGCCACAGCCGTGCAGGCAGCCGAATATCCAACTCGGCGCAGAACGGGCATGCGCCTGGCGACGGACGGGCGGGATGCCGGACGGCGGGATTCCTCAATGTGCGCCAGCAATGCCGCGCGACCGGAGTCGAGTGCTTGCTGACTCGGCTTGGGTGGGTCAGTACGAGCGCTGCGGAGCAGTGTCAGTTCGTCCATGAAAGGTCTCCATATCGGTAGCAATGTCGAGAGCGGAGCGAAGCAGTCGACGCGCCCGGTTGAGCCGGGAACGCACGGTGCCGAGAGGAATTTCTAAGGCATCCGCGACGCCTTGGTAGTCGAGATCTCCCCAGGCGTAGAGCAGCAAAGTGTCTCGGTCACCCACCGTCAACCGCCGCAGCGCACTTTCGATCCGTTTAGCGGATCGCGCCGCGTCCATCCGTGCGCCAGCAAGCTCGATCGCGTCAGGCACAACGTCAGCCGCGATTCCTGCGACCATGCCTCTCCACGCGACTGCCTCCCGCCGGGCATGCTGCTTCAGCAGCGTTGTGGCGATGCCCAGCAGCCACGGAAGGGCGCTGGTAGCAGATGCGTCGTACCCTCGCCGCTTGTCGAAGGCGACCAGGAAGGTTTCGGACAAGATATCGTCCGCGACCTCCGCGCCGATCCGGCGAGCCGCGTATCGGTGGATCGTCCCCGCATGCCGGTCGTACAGCGCCGCAAATTCTTCCGGGCTGCCGATCGATCTCTCGATCACCTCGTTGTCTGTGCTCACACTAGGTATTGCTCATTCACCGATAAATAGTTCACGATTCGACCATAGAAGCTGAGGACCGGCCCGCCGCGCAGACCTGAGCTTCCGCGCCACTCCAGCAGGCTCCATCAGCGAAGGCTTCGGTGTCTCGAAACCCAACCGATACGAGACAGGTCAAATTGCGAGACAAGTCGCCTGTTGCTCGTCGCCTCGACGACGTCTCGTATCGCATGGGTTATTAGACACTCGGGTTACGAGACAGTCAGCGGTCGTCGGGCCTGCTCGGGGGCATCAGTCGACGGTTCGCGCATCTAGTCCACCTTGGCTGACGCGAAGTGTGTTGAGGATGTCAATGGTTCGGACGACCAAGTCCGGTTTCCCTACGTGGTACGGGTCCCGACCGGGTTGGGAGATCGTAATCGGCATGTAGATGCTGCCACCCGTCGTTTTCAGGTGGAGCTTGATCATTGGGAACCCCTTGATCCCAATCGTGAATTCACCCAAACCTATTGACACAACGTCCGCCCAGGGTATGAACGTCGCCTGTTTGGGCGGGCTGTAGCCCGAATAGAGCGCAAGCCCTGTCTCGCTCGCGACAATCACGAAGAAATTGCGTCGATAGATCTTCTTCTTCACCCCGAGAGCGCGCAGTGCCCCTCTGAAGCTCACTATCCGATTGCCGAGATTAACGACCAGAGCATCAGGGTAGGCCGCAGACATCTGATCGGTCCTCTCGCTCACCCGGAACGCCCACAGCCACATGGTCCCGAATCCGACGAGAATGACCAGCACGACCGTGGCAAATGCCCCGATAACGGGAATTGCGTTTTGGAACTGGCTGAGTGGAAACTCCGGGTTCGGATTGAGAAGGATTACCAACCGCCCCGCCACGAAGATCGAGACCAGGACTAAGAAGTAGACGGAAATCGATCTGACGGGCTTGCGAGGCGTGGATGGCCTACTGATCAGGAACCCCAAGGACTCTAATTGCCGAGCCCGAAGTGCAATAGATCTGCCCTGCCACTCGAGTCACACGACTCACCAACCCAATCTTTAACCAAAGGCCACGTCGCATAGGCGATTGGCGGCCGCCTGTTGCAATTCTGGCACCAGCCTTGTCCTTGAGGGACCCCCCAAAGGCCCCAAAGAAGCGGCCGACGGACCCATCGTGAACCGCCACCGGCTCGTCGCCCTCCCCTGCATCAGCCCGGATTCGAGTCGACACTTGGTTGCAAGCTCCAGCCTCATCCCCAGGCCGTGGCGAGACAGGCGATCCGTGCTGTGTCGACTGCTCCCGTCATCCAGCACCGGCCCCGCCCGGTAACTCCATAAACCCGGTGAATCAGTGTCTGTAACGGGTCCGACCGCCTTGCAACGAGCGACCCGATGGAGATCGGGGTATGTCGACCTCGATTTTTGCCATTGCCGTCTACTTTTTAGATGTATTCGTAGAGCAAACAACGGCGGTGATTCTGTCTCGAAACCCTACGGATGCGAGACAGGTTCAGATGTTTGTTCTTTCAGTTCAACCGCTGTCGCTGTCGGAGGCCTACTGCCGCCACACCCGCCCCGAATAAAGCCACCAATGACATTCCAGCCAGCGCCAAGGAACTCCACCCGGGACGCTCGATGACGGTGTCTCCGTCTGTCGTGATGAAGATGCACTGTGGGCCAAGGGGGAAGGTGGTGATCGTCCCAACTATGGGCTGTGATGGATCCACATTGACGTCCACGGAGGGCAAAACGTCAACTAAGCAGGAGTATGTGGGGTCGCGGACCGAATAGACACCTGCGGCCACGGAAATACCGAGGAGGAATGAGAATACGCAAAGCACACCAATCGTCCTTCCTCTGTCTGACATGCTGCTATGCAATCAGATCCAAACCAACGTCGCAATCAGGCGAGCATTTGCAGAAAGTTTTGTGATCTTGAGCCAGGCGCTGAACGGCGCAAATCCCGGACATGCTGTCTCATATCCCTAGGGATATGACGCGTCTCACGAGCTGATTTCGGTCGGCGTTAACAGCCACGAGCGATCCCCAGTCTCGTAACCAATGGGTTTGAGACAGAAGGGTTACGAGACAGCGGTCGACGGACGAGCGTTCTCGCAACGTGGGTCCAGAAATATGGACGACGCAGCAGCTCCAGAACACCTAATTCGAAGCCGAGGCAAAGGCGCCGTATGGCAGCTCCTCCGATGGAGCGGACCAGAGGAGCTGCCGTTCTAGCGAGTTAGTAAGGGTTCATACGAGGGACTCCATATACTCCGCGGCCGACATTCTGCCAGCGAGGGGTGCGGCTTGTCCTGCCCACAGGTTGAGGTAGTCGCTCTCGCCGAGTTGTGCCGCGGCCTTGCGCAGCGGCTGCATGAGCGCGTTTTGTAGCGGGTACGGTGGAACGGCGCCTTCTTCGGCTGAAAGTTCTCTGATGAGGGAGTTCACGATGCCGCGAGCGTGGCGTCCGGAGAAGAGGCGAGTCAAGACGGTGGTTTCCGCATCTGAACTTGCGAGCATTTTGCGGTGTACGTCGCTCGCTCCTGACTCTGCCGTGGCGAGGAAGCCGGTGCCGATCTGCACCCCATCTGCTCCGAGAGCGTGTGCCGCGAGAATGCCGCGCCGATCGGCTATTCCTCCGGCAGCCACCACTGGGATGTCAACCGCGTCTGCGACCTGCGGGACGAGCGAAAAGGTGCCGACCAATGACTCTTCTACCGGGCTGAGGAACGCACCTCGATGGCCGCCCGCATCGCTGCCGGACGCAATGACGGCATCGAGCCCGGACGCTTCAATGACTCTGGCCTCTGCGACTGTGGTCGCCGTACCAATCAGCACGATTCCTTTGATTTTGGCTCGCTCGACGGCCCATACGGGCGGAAGCCCCATTACGAAACTGATGCTCGGTGGCGAGGAATCGAGAAGCGAATCAAGCTGCTCATCGAAGTTCGGTGCAGCCTCGACCGTCCCCGTCCATTCGACTCCCAAGCGCGCATAAAGTGGTGCAAGTCGCTTGATGTGTGGGGCTAGGTCGACAAGATCCTGCTCTCCCGGCTGCGGGACCCACAGATTGATCGAAAAGGGTGCGAGAGTCTGCGCGCGAATTCTTTCGACCACCTCACGAATCTCGCCCGGAGAAAGGATGTGAGCACCGAACGAGCCCAGCCCACCAGAATTCGACACCGCCGCAACGAGGCTCACACGGGAAATCCCACCGCCGAAGGGCCCCTGCACGATCGGATGCGCAATCTTCAACAGCGAGCTTAATCGGTTCATTCGCGCACCCCCGCGGCAGGCAGGCTACGCAGCCGAGTGGCGACCTCAGCAACTCGCCGCCCCAAATGCTCAGCGGTTCGCAGATCAGCCTCGGGCGGCGCGATAGCCGACGACGCATCCGAGGGCGATTGCGCCATCGCTCCGAGGAAACCGCCGAGGCGGTTGAGATCGTCGATACTCCCATTCGAGGAGTACAACCATCCGGGAGGAAGGCCCAGCGAAACCCAGTGCATGCCGTGTTGCGCCGCCAGCAGCGACAGAGATGTCAACGTGTTGAGCTTGTCGCCGTTGACTCCAGCCGAGTTGGTGAACCCAGCAGCTACCTTGTCCTTCCAACCCTGAACGGCCCACACAGAAGCGCTCGCTTCAGCGAAAGCCTGAAAGACAGCCGATTGGCTCCCCATGTAGGTAGGTGCTGCGAAGATGATCGCGTCTGCGGCCGACAGGCCGGCCCACAGTTCGTCATTGAGTTCGGCGACGTTGAACAACGAGGCCGAGCTTCCCGGGTTTTGTCGCGCACCCGCCACGATTGCTTGCGCGTGACGCTCGGTGTGCCCATAGCCGCTGTGATATGTCACGGCCACTTCGATGCTTGGTTGATCATTCATATTCATCCTCTCGATATGCCGAAACTAGACGACTGGTCAACTATACATATTTGACCGGTCGTATACTGCTCTTATGGGTCGAACAAGCGGTGCGCCACAACAGCTGGTCGAAGCGGCGAGGAGTCTCCTGCACGACCGCGGATACTCAGCCATCGGCGTAGCGGAGATTTGCGAGCGCGCCAACGTGCGCAAGGGCAGTTTTTACTATTTCTTTCCCTCTAAGCAGGCACTCACGGTTGCGACGCTCCGCACTACTTGGGCGGCGGAGAGAGGTCGCTGGCTCGAACTCCTCGATGACGAGGATGGCTTGAGAGGGCTCGAGACGCTCTTCCGCGAACAAGCGGGCATTCAGCTCGAACATCACGTCTCGACAGGTTCAATAATCGGTTGCCTCTATGGCAACTTAGCGTTGGAGACTGGCGCCAGTGAAGCGGATCTTCGTAGTTGCCTCAGGGAAATCTTCGACGATCAAAGTCAACTCGTATTCAGCGCGCTCTCTAAAGCGGCGGCCGTCGGCACATTGTCAATGAATAAAGTAACCATGGAGACCGGAAGAGGCCTCATTGCGCAATTAGAGGGCGCCGTGCTCTTGGCAAAACTCTATGATGACCCGTCGCGACTGGCGAACCTCTGGCAACAAATGGCCGGGTTGCTCGGCATTGCGCGGTCATAGGTCTTCATCCGTAGAGCCGCTCACCTGTCGGTGTTGGCGATTCATGTCGCGCCACGTCAGCTCGCGCCGCTCCGATCCGTTATCTCGCACGTGATGCTCGCCCAAGCTTTGACGAAGAACGGGCCGTTGCGCCGCCGATCAGCAACGGCACCGTCTTAGGGGCATAAGACGACTCACGGCCGTGATCTGCACTTTTACAAAATCACAGGAATCCCGCTGAGCGACGAGTCTCGTTACTACTTCGCATAACTATTTGCTTGAATTGCGGCACTCACCGCTAGTTATGAGACACCCCAGGAGCAGGCCTCGAGGCCGGCGACACGCTCCTGATCACGACGCTGAACTGGCTGGTGGCGATTAACGCAGAACATGCCTTAGGCACCAACTATCCCGACCACCAGCACCAAGATTCAGCGGCGTCCCGCTCACAGATTCGGCCTGGCGCGTCCCACTCAGGAGGCGCTCGCCTCGACGGAGAGTCCGTCAGGCCTCGGCGCGGAGGTAGGCATAGACGGTCTCGCGGCTGATTCCGAAGTCGCGCGCGAGAGCAGCTTTCGGCACGCCGGCGGCGGCCTTCTCGCGCAGTTCCGCAGCTCGAGCCTTATCGAGGGACGGAGTGCGGCCACGGTAGACGCCGCGCGTCTCTGCCGGTGCAATGTCCTCGCGTTGACGTTCGCGGATCAACGATCGCTCAAACTCCGCAAAGGCCCCCATGACGTTCAGCAGCAGGTCCGCCACCGTCCGATAGGGGATCGACTAGCGAACTATCCCCCTCAGCCGGCATCCCGTATCGAACTTTCGCCATAACGGTCAAGGGGGGTGTCGGCGCGCAGCGGCGCTAGCGTGATCCTTATGCTCCGCAGCGACCTGATTGGCGCTCTGATTCAAGAGCGGATACGTACCTGCGAAGAAGCATGCGACGAACTGGTCCGTGTGAGCGAGCTCTGCGCAGAGGAATGTCTAACGTTGCCCGGTGATGGAGAAATCACAACGTGTTTCCTCGCCGACTTGTACTGCGTTGAGATTGGACTTGTGACGGCCAGGGTTCTTTCATGGACGACCAGCGCTAATCACGCAGCAGCGATTCTAATCCTGGATGCCTGCGTGGAAGCCTGCACAGAGTCCGTGATCGCATGTGAGCGAATGGCTCGGCTCCACCCCAACTGGGTAACTTGCACACAAGCGTGCCACCGTGTGAGTAACGCCTGCACCGACCTGCGAGTGGCCCTATCCGCCCGATAGACGATCGTCTTCCGACCGCTCTGGTGGCTGGCTTTGCTGGACCTTGTGTGCGCTAAATAGGGCCAATGCTGCCCCGTCGTTGGCGGGTTAATTCCCGGACGAGCGGGCGCGGTTCTGGCATGACCGTCATGCCCTCAGGCGTGTTTGCAGACTTGACTAACGCTTCGACCCACTTCGAATCGAGGAGAGGCCCTCGGCCATCGGCGAACTTGAAGAAGAGTGGGGCGCCGGGGAATATCCAGATCGACCCCCACCCTCCGTCACCGTCCGTCTCATCCTTCCAGGAGAGATGAAAGCTCTCTCTTAGGTGGAGCTTGACCCCGATGGCGACCTGAAGATGAGCGAGTGTCCAGTCGTTGAAATAGATTGTGAGGCCCGAGTCGTACGTCAGGGTTCCCATGAGCTTTCCTTTCGTGCAGTGACTATGGCCGGACCATAACCCCACTGCGTAGCCTCAGGGAGGGGGTTGCGCGCTCCCGCGCTACTGTGTGTTCCATACTGCTCGGCGACGTAACGAGCACCCTGATTCAGGAGCGGATAGCAGCAGAACCGACGACGGCAGCGCCGTTCGTGTCGCGGATGACCTTGTGGCCGTAGCCGTCCTTGGTCCCAAAGCGCACGTAACCGTCATCAGCAATTGCGCCAGCCCATATCCAGCAGTCATCGGCAACAGGTCCATTGACGACGTGCGACCAGAAGCGTTTGGGCTCTGGGCTTTCAGTTCTCCCCGTCGAGGGCTGGGCCTAAGCCGTCTCTTTCACTTCATCGAACCAACACACGACGCCGTTCGCCGCTTGGGCCTTACCGACAAGGTCGGCTGTTTCTGCGGCGGAGGCCGCCGCAATTTTGAGAAGAAGCGTTACCTGCTCGCTCGCACCGGCGGCCGTAGCGGGAACACCGTAGAGACCGTGTCCGTCTGTGCCGCTGCAATGGGTGCCGTCGACTGCATCCCTGTGCCAGGTCGCTAACTGTGTGCAAACCTGGGCGAGCGACTGCTGTGCGATTTGAAGGGCGCCCAGCAGCTCGTACGAATCAGAGGGGCGCGGCACGGTTCGCGTGGCATGCGCAAGCGACCGGGCGACCTCGGCCAGCTCATCCGCAATCTTGATCTGG
>NZ_SOFX01000033.1:0-174083 GCF_004402745.1 Cryobacterium sp. TMN-39-2 | reverse complement strand
GGGCCCCGCAGGGGCAGGGCCAGCGGGCCGGCCCCGACACCGCCGGCCGGGCCTGGGCGTTCGGCCCCGGCCCCGCCCGCCGGGGTGGCCGAGGATCCCACCTGTGCCACCCGCACGGGCGACTCGCGCAACATCCCCGCCGCCCGCGCCGCGACGAGTAGCCCGATTGCCGAAAACGGTGCCCCGAGCAGGCCGGCACCCGCATCACCAAGTGCCGCGGCCACCGGGTACGGCACGCCCAGCCGGCCCAGCACCGCATCATCGGCCGAGCCCACGAGCGCCCGGACCACTGCGACCGTCCCCGGGTCGGTGAGCCGCCGCGGATTCTCCCGCAGCCAGTCGGTGAGCGGCGGCGGCAGCACCGACGGGGTGCGTCCCAGCGCCGCAGTGGACAGCAGCGAGCCGGCGGCCAGGTAGGCCAGCGGCGACGCCAGGGACAGCACCAGCACCGGCGCCAGCACCCCCAGGGTGTGTGCCATCCAGGCGCCCGTACCCCGCAGCACCAGGTCAAGACCGGACTCCAGGCGACCGTACTCCTCGGCGGCCTGCTCGAGGGCCTCGGCCAGCTCGTGGCTCCGTGCGGCAATCGCGTCTATCGCCACGGACGCGCCGAACACGCAGGCGCCGAGATCGTCCGGTTGCCAGCTCGGCGCCGAACCGACGCCCAACGCCCGCACCCGGCCGATTTGCCACTGCCACTGCTCCGCCTCCCGCTGCACCAGGCGCAGCGCCGCCATCTCGGCGAACACGGTGTCGGTGGCGACCTGGATGCTGCCGCCGCCGGACACCGTCAGGGTCCCGTCGTGTCCCCCGGGCGCAGCGCCCGAGCCGGTCACAGCGCTGCCTTCAGCCGGTCGATGGCCTCATCCACGGCCCACAGCGCATCGTCCAGGGCTCGCCAGACCCCGGCCAGGTCAAGGCCCAACTCACCCCGGCGGGTGCCGTACGCCCGTTGGGCCGGCGACCGCCAGGCCCCGCCGGACGCCTGGCCCGCCAGCCGACGCCCCGATTCCTCCACACCGTCCCGCACCCCTCTCAACAGCCGCCGTTGCTCGCGCAGCCGCGCGAGGGTCTCGGCATCCGGCCCATTGCCCGCATCCGGCAGGATGCTGCCCCCCAGTGATTCCACCGCGCCTCCTCGGTCCAGACTGTGCGGCCCACCCTGGGCCGGCCCGGTCGTGGCCGCGTGGTCCGCGCTCAACCCGGGGAAAATTTGCCCAGGACCGCGGATGTGGAGGAGGGGAATGTGGAACACAATGGACACATGAATTTCGCGGCGCTCAGTCCAGATGAGTCGACGCCATTCCGGATCATTTTCGTCTGCACCGGCAATATCTGCCGGTCGCCCATGGCCGAGGTGATGCTACGCGACCTCGTCACGCGCTCCGGACTGGGTCGGCTCATCACGACGAGCTCCGCGGGCACCGGCGACTGGCACGTCGGCGAGCAGGCCGACACCCGCACGATCTCGGCGTTGGCCAAGCGCGGCTACGACGGCAGTCACCACCGGGCCCGCCAATTCGACGCGGGCTGGTTCGACGACCTCGACCTCGTCGTGGTGCTCGACAGGTCGCAGGAACGCATCCTGCGCAATTGGGCGCCGACCGAACGGGACCGCAACAAGGTGCGCCTGCTGCTCAGCTTCGACCGGGATCAGGCCACTCTGCGGGACGTGCCCGACCCCTACTATTCCGACGATGCGCTGTTTGACTCCGTATTAGGCATGATTGAGAGAGCCAATTTTGCGCTCTTCGCGCAGCTCGCACCCGCAATCAGACAGGGAGTCCGATGAGTCCTCTACCCCCGCAGGTCCTCAGTCCACTCGACGGCCGGTATCAAGCCGCCGTCACCGAACTGGGCGAGTACCTGTCTGAGGCCGGACTGAACCGGGCCAGGGTCAAGGTCGAGGTGGAGTGGTTGATCACCCTCACCGACCGCAGCCTGTTCGGATCCACGCCGCTCACCGTCGACCAGAAGTCAGGCCTCCGCGCCCTCGTCACCGACTTCGGTCAGGCCGAGATCGACGAACTGGCCGCCCTCGAGGCCGTCACCCGGCACGACGTCAAGGCCGTGGAGTACCTCGTGCGCCGCCGCCTGGTGCCGCTGGGCCTCGAATCGATCAGCGAACTGACCCACTTCGCCGCCACCAGTGAGGACATCAACAACCTCGCCTACGCCCTCACGGTCTCCGACGCCGTGCGTGAGGTCTGGCTGCCCAAGTTCCGCGCCCTGATCGGCGCCCTCCGCGCCCTGGCCGGCGACTACCGTGCCGACGCCATGCTGGCCCGCACCCACGGCCAGCCCGCCACGCCCACCACCATGGGCAAGGAGCTGGCGGTCTTCGTCTACAGGCTCGAGCGGATCCAGAAGCAGATCGAGGCCAACGAGTACCTCGGCAAGTTCAGCGGCGCCACCGGCACCTTCGCCGCGCACGTCGCCGCGGATCCCGCCGTGGACTGGCCGTCGGTGTCCCGCGAGTTCGTCGAGGGCCTGGGCCTGGGCTGGAACCCGCTGACCACCCAGATCGAGTCGCACGACTGGCAGGCCGAGCTGTACGGCAAGGTGTCGCACGCCAACCGGGTGCTGCACAACCTCGCCACGGATGTCTGGACCTACATCTCGATCGGCTACTTCCGTCAGGTGCCGCAGGCCGGCGCCACCGGATCGTCGACCATGCCGCACAAGATCAACCCGATCCGGTTCGAGAACGCCGAGGCCAACCTCGAACTCTCCAGCGCCCTGCTGGATTCGCTGGCCGCCACCCTGGTCACCTCCAGGCTGCAGCGCGACCTGACCGATTCCACCACCCAGCGCAACATCGGCGTCGGTTTCGGGCACTCGTTGCTCGCACTGGACAACCTGGTGCGGGGCTTGGGCGAGATCGACCTGGACCGCGAGCTGCTCGCCCACGACCTGGACACCAACTGGGAGATCCTCGGCGAGGCCATCCAGACGGTCATCCGCGCCGAGGTCAGCTCCGGGCGCTCCACCATCGCCGACCCGTATGCGCTGCTCAAGGAACTCACCCGCGGCAAGCGGATCAACCGCGCCGACCTGGTCGCGTTCGTGCAGGAACTCGAGATCGGCGACGCCGCCAAGGCCCGCCTGCTCGAGCTGACGCCGGCCGGCTACGTGGGCCTGGCCGACCCGCTGGTGGATTACCTGGGCTGACCGTCCGACGGCCGGGCATCCCGGGGTGCTGCGCCCCGGGATCCCGCCGCACTGTCCGCGCGGCGGCGCGCCCCGCGCCGGCCGATCAGCTTGTTGACTTCGACGAGCAGGAAGATCACCAGGGCAAGGCCCAGCGTGTACACCCACTCGCGTAGGCCGATCGGTGTGGAGCTGAACCATACGTTCATCACCGGCGTGTAAATGAAGACCAGCTGCAGCACGAGCATCGTGCCTACCGAGATCCACACCGACCGATTCCCGCGCAGCACGGCCGGGGTGAGGCTCGACGCGCGCAGGAACCGGCAGTTGAACAGGAACACGAGCTGGCTGAGCACCAGCATCGTCACGGCGGTGGTCTGCGCTACCGCGCGCGGCGACCCGATCGACAGCTCGTAGAAGAACACCCCGATGGTCGCGGCCGTAATCAGCACCGAGACCCAGAGCAGCCTGCCCAGGTATTCGGAGTCGAGCACCGCGCCGCCGGCCGGCCGGGGCCGGCGCAGCATGATGCCGGGTTCGGCGGGTTCGGTGGCCAGGGCGAGCGACAGGGTGACGGCGGTGATCAGGTTCACCCAGAGGATCTGGGTGGGCTGCAGTGGCAGCGCAAAACCGAACAGCACCGCCAGCAGCACCACCAGCGACTGGGCCGCGGTGGTGGGCAGGATGAAGATGATCGATTTCTGCAGGTTGTCCCTGATCCGCCGGCCCTCTTCGACGGCCTTCTGGATGGTGGCGAAGTTGTCGTCGGCCAGCACGATGTCGGCGGCCTCCTTGGTGGCTTCCGTGCCCTTGATGCCCATCGCCACGCCCACATCCGCCCGGCGCAGTGCCGGGGCGTCGTTGACGCCGTCACCGGTCATCGCGACGACCTCACCGTGCGATTGCAGCGCCTTCACGATGCGCAACTTGTGCTCAGGGCTGGTGCGGGCGAACACGTCGACGTCGCGCACCACCCGTGCCAGCCGGTCCTGGGAGAGTTTCTGCAGCTCGCCACCGGTGAGCACCCGGGGTTCACCGGTCACGATGCCCATCTCCCTGGCGATCGCGACGGCCGTGCCGTGGTGGTCGCCGGTGATCATCTTCACCCGGATGCCGGCGGCGTGCATGATCCCGATCGCCGCGATCGCCTCCGGCCGGGGCGGATCCACGATGCCGACCACGCCGAGGAACAGCAGGCCGTCCTCGACATCGCCCAGGTGCAGGGCGCTCAGGTCGGCCGGGGCGTCGCCGACGGCCGCGCCGAGGACTCGCAGCCCGGTGGAGCTGAGCTCGTCGACCTGCTGCTCCCAGAAGGCCTCGTCGAGGGGTTCCGGCAGCCCCGCGGCATCCAGCTGCCTGCTGCACCGCTCGAGCAGCCGGGCCGGTGCGCCCTTGACCAGGATGCGTGCGGGCTCGTCGTGCCACCGGTTGAGGGTGGCCATGAACTTGTTGGCCGACTCGAACGGGATCACGGCCAGCCGATCGAAGCCCGCCGGGTCGAAACCGGCCTTGTGCCCGAGGGTGCAGAGCGCCCCCTCGGTCGGTTCGCCGACCACCCGCCAGGCGCCGTCGTCGGCGCTGACCCTGGCGTCGTTGCAGACGAACATGACCTCCACCAGCCGGGCCAGGTCGTCCTGGTCGGCCACGGTCACGGGCCGGCCGTCCCTGAGGACCGCGCCGTCGGGCTCGTAGCCGATCCCCAGCACCTCGTACCGGGCCGCACCGGTGATCACGGTGCGTACCGTCATCTCGTTGCGGGTGAGGGTGCCGGTCTTGTCGGTGCACACCGTGGTCACCGACCCGAGGGTCTCCACGGCGGTGAGCTTCCGCACGATGGCGTTGTGGGTGGCCATCTGCCGCACGCCGAGGGCCAGCGTGATGGTGACGAGTGCCGGCAGCCCCTCCGGCACCGCCGCCACCGCGAAGCCGATGGTGGCGGCGAAGAGGTCGGCAAAGCCGCGGTCGTGCACCAGCCGGCCGATCACGAGCATCAGCCCGGACACGGCGAGGATGCCCAGCGAGATACGGGTGCTGAAGACATCCAGTTGCCGGGTCAACGGGGTGGCCAGGGCTTCGGCGGCGGTGACCAGGGTCTGGATGCGGCCGATCTCGGTGTCCGATCCGGTGCCGGTCACCACGCCCCGGCCGCTGCCCGCCGCCACGATGGTGCCGGAGAAGAGCATGCAGTGCCGGTCCCCGACGCCGGCATCCGCCGCGACGGCGGCGATGTCCTTGCCGGCCGGGACGGATTCGCCGGTCAGCGCGGACTCCTCGACCCTGAGATTGGTGCCCTCGATCAGACGCAGGTCGGCGGGCACCTTGTCGCCGGACTTCACCCGCACGATGTCGCCGGGCACCAGGGTCGCGGCGTCGGTGTTCACCCAGTGTCCGCCGCGGCGGGCCTTCGCGTTCAGCGACAGCATCCGGCGGATCCCGTCGAGCGCCTTCTCCGCCCGGCCCTCCTGCAGGAACCCGATCACCGCGTTGATCACGGCCACCGCGAGGATCACCGACGCGTCCACCCAGTCGCCGAACACCATCGTGAGCACTGCGGAGCCGAGCAGCACGTAGATGAGCACGTCGTTGAAGTGGCCGAGGAAGCGAAGCACCGGGTTCTTCTTCGCCACGACGGGCAGGGCGTTGGGGCCGAACCGGGCCAGCCGTGCGGCGGCCTCGGCCTCGTCGAGACCGTGCCGGCTGGTGTGCAGGTCAGCGCACACGGCCTCGACGGTGCGGGCATAGGGCCGGTCTGGACTCGCCGGGGCGGGGCCGGCCAAGCCGTCTGTGGTCATGGCTGCCCCGTCAGGGGAGGAAACGCCGGGAAGCGGACCACAATGGGTCCATTAAAGCACCCTGCGGGCGGCGGAGGAGGCTAGTGGCCCGGGGTCTCGCCGGTCTTGTTCTGCTCGTCGAGGTCGCTTTTCTCGGCCGCGTCGGGCTTCATACCCAGCGCGAGCATCGCGATGACGACCAGGGCCACGATGAAGGTGATGCCCAGGGCGATCGACGACAGCGCCCAGTTGCGGGTGGCCAGCAGGATGGTGAGCCCGACGAAGAGCCCCATTCCGGCGGAGATGGCGACCAGCTCGACGGGCTTGAGGATCTCGGACCGGCTGGGCTTGTGTGGGCTGTTCTGGGTCACGGGGTGTCCGAATCTGTGGAGGAGGAGGCCAGGTCGCGCGGCGCATCCGCGTGCGCAGAAGAAAGGGAGACGCCGGCGATGACCAGGTAGACGCCGATGATCACCAGGTAGGCGCCGAGCAGCCCGACCGCGACGACGGCGTGCGGCGGCAGCAACAGGAACACCAGCGCGAGCACCGCGGTGAGAGAACCGACGACCAGCCAGTCGCGGGTGACCTGGCCACGTCCGCGGACGCGGATGCCCGTGTACAGCTCGAGAGCGCCAGTGACCGCAGCCCACACCGAGACTATGTAGAGGAAGAAGCCCAGCCCGCCGGCGGGCATGGCCAGCGCGAGCACGCCGGCGAGCACACCGACCGCGCCCTGGATGGCGAAAATGTTGCGGTCGCGGGGGTCGGTGACGGTCTTCCAGCTGAGCAGCCCGGTGATCAGGCCGCTGACCAGCGCGAAGGCGCCGAACACGATGAGCCCGAAACCGGCGGAGTGGTCGGCGTTGAAGGTGATCACGGCCGCCGGCACGAAGGCCACGATGGCGCGCGTTATGGGCACGGTCCAGTACCGGGTACCGATGACGGCTGCTGCCGGGGCATGCGCCACGCGGGCACCTCTTTCGTCGCAGGGAGTCCTGCCAGTCTACGCGGCGCATTCGGCCGGGTTCGGTGCCCGGGCGTAGCGGGCGCCGGCATCCGCGACTACCGTCGGGCGGGACAGGGGGTCCAACGGTGGTCACTTCGAACGTACCGGCCGGCAGCGTGCGGGTCAGCCCTAGGGAAGACGCGGCCGCGTTGGCGGACCTGCTGGCCCGGGCGCCGGCCGAGGTGCCCGGTTTCCTCACCGGTCGCTCCGGCCTGCCGGGCCCGCGGGCCAACCTCCCGCTCGCCGATGCGTTCGCCGGTACGGCGCCGGCCGAACTGATCTGGAGCCTGGTCGATTCGGCCGACGAGTATCTGGCATTCTGCGGCACCGAGGGGCTCGGACGGCTCGCGGTCTCCCCCGACGAGCGGCCCGCTGCCCTCACGGCGCTTCGTCGGGCCGCCGCCGACGAGCGCTGGCGGGTACGGGAGGGCGCCGCGCGGGCGCTGCAGCTGATCGGGGACGCCGACCCGGCCCTGATGCACGCCGTCGTGGAGGCCTGGTCGGAGTCCATGGACGCCTGGCTGGCGCGCGCCGCCGTGGCCGCGATCTGTGAGCCACGGCTGTTGGCCGATGACGACGCCCAGGCGCTGGCACTGCGGGTCTGCGACCGGGCCACGGCCCTGCTGCTTCGCGGCGAACCGAACCCGAACGACCCTGTGCGCGCCCGCGAGGCGCACCGGGTGCTGCGCCAGGCCCTGGGCTACGGCTGGAGCGTGGCGATCGCCGCGAGCCCGGCGGCGGGCCTCACCGCTTTCCGCGCGCTGACCGCCAGCGACGACCCGGATGCCCGCTGGATCGTGCGGTCGAACCACGCCAAGGCGCGGCTGCGGTCGGTGCTCGCCGATCGCAACCTTTGGGGAACCCTCGGCTGAACCGCGCTCTGTACTCCGAGGCACTGAGTCGCCCCGCCTTGCAGTGTCGAAGGGACGCAGCCCGGGTCAGAGGGCGTTGACGGCGCCGAGCACCTTGGTTAGCGAGTCCTTGGCGTCACCGAACAGCAGCGTGGTCTTCGGGTCGAAGAGCAGCTCGTTCTCGATGCCGGCGAAGCCCGGGCGCATCGACCGCTTGAGGAAGACGATCTGGCGGCCCTCTTCGACCTCGAGGATCGGCATCCCGTAGATCGGCGCGCCCGGCGAGGTCTTCGCGGCCGGGTTGACGACATCGTTCGCGCCGACCACGAGCACCACATCGGTGTTCTTGAACTCGGGGTTGACCTCGGCCATCTCCTTGAGCGACTCGTAGGGCACGTTGGCCTCGGCGAGCAGCACGTTCATGTGTCCGGGCATCCGCCCGGCGACGGGATGGATCGCGAAGGCCACGTCGACGCCGCGCGCCTCGAGGGTCGTGGCGAGCTCGGCGATGGTGTGCTGACCCTGGGCCACGGCCAGGCCGTAGCCGGGCACGATCACCACACGCTGCGCGTAGGCGAGCATCACGGCGACGTCCTCGGGGTTCGAGGATCGCACCGGGCGGTCGCTCTGCGTTGTGGAGCCGGCGGTCGAGCCGCCGCGGAAAGCGCCGAACATGATGCCGCTGACGCCGCGCCCCATGGCGGAGGCCATGGCTCGGGTGAGGATGGTACCGCTGGCACCGACCAGGGTGCCGGCGACCACGAGCAGCACGTTGTCCAGCACCACACCGGATGCCGCGACCGCGAGTCCGGTGAAGGCGTTGAGCAGCGAGATGACGATGGGCACATCGGCGCCGCCGACGGGCAACACGAGCAGCAGGCCGACGACCAGGCCGAGTACCAGGAGCAGCAGCGCCCAGCCGGTGGACCCCGTCGCCACGACGAGCCCGCCGATGACGAGGGCTGCCACGACCGCGAGGGTCATGACCCACTTCATGCCGGGGAACACCACCGGGCGGGTGGTGATCAGTTCCTGCAGCTTGGCCACGGTGATCGCGGAACCGGCGAACGAGACCGCGCCGACGAGCATGGTGAAGACCACCGCCACGAGCACCCAGGGGCCTTCACTGTGACCGAGTTCGAGCATCGCGACCAGCGCCGCGGCGCCGCCGCCGACGCCGTTGAACAGTGCCACCAGTTGGGGCATCTGAGTCATCTGCACCCGACGGGAGATGGGCGCCGCGATCGCGGATCCCACCGCGATCGCCAGCAGGATCAGCGGGATGTTGTCGAGCTTGGCCGACAGGAACACCGTGATCACGGCGAGGGTGGCGCCGGCGGCGCCGATCAGATTGCCGCGGCGGGCGGTGCGGGGCGAGCTCAGGCCCTTGAGGGCGAGGATGAAGCAGACGGCCGCGGCCAGGTAGAGCAGTGCGGTCCACTCGGCGGACAGGAGGCTCATTTGGTGGTGTCCTTCGGGGTGGCGGCGGGCTTCCGGCCGCGGAACATGCCCAGCATCCGGTCGGTGACGACGAAACCGCCGACGAGATTGGCGGTGGCGAGGGCGACGGCGAGTAGGGCCACGAATATCAGCCACGGGTCGTCCAGCTGGCCGGCGACGATGATCGCGCCGATCAGGATGATGCCGTGGATGGCGTTGGCGCCGCTCATCAGGGGGGTGTGCAGGGTGCTGGACACCTTGGAGACCACCTCGAAGCCGACGAAGACGGTCAACACGATGACCGTGAGCAGAGTGATCGGATCCATCAGTTCTTTCCTTCCAGCGCGGCAGCGGTCGGTGCGTGCCGCACCTCGCCGCCGGTGGTGAGACAGGCTCCGGCGATGACCTCGTCGGTGAAGTCGGGTACGACCTGGCCGTCATGAATCATCAGCGCGAGCAGGTTGGCGACGTTCTTGGCGTACAGCCGCGATGCGTCGGAGGCCATCGCGGAGGCGGCGTCCTGCATGCCGACGAGGGTGACGAAGCCGTCACCGGCCGCGGTGGGCACCAGCTGGTCGACGCCGGGGAGTACGCCCTCGACGTTGCCGCCGGTTTCGGCGGCGAGGTCGATGACCACGGAACCGGCGGGCATGGCCGCGACCATCTCCCGGGTCACCAACAGCGGGGCCGGCCGGCCGGGGATCGCGGCGGTGGTGATGAGCACATCCGCCTTGGCCACGTGTGGGGCCAGCAGTTCGCGCTGGCGCACGGCGCGGTCCTCGGCCAGTTCGCTGGCGTAACCGCCGGTGCCTTCGACGGCGGCCAGGTCGAGGGTGATGAAGGTGCCGCCCATCGAGGTGACCTCGTCGGCCGACGCCGGCCGCACGTCATAGGCGGAGACCCTGGCGCCGAGGCGCTTGGCGGTGCCGATGGCCTGCAGTCCGGCGACGCCGGCGCCGAGTACGAGCGCCCGGGCCGGCGGAATGGTGCCGGCCGCGGTCATGTAGAGCGGGAAGAACCGGGGGAACCGGATGGTGGCTTCGAGCACGGCCCGGTAGCCGGCGACCAGGGCCTGCGAGGTGAGCGCGTCCATCGACTGGGCCCGGGAGATACGTGGCACCAGTTCGAGCGCGAACGATGTGACCTGTGCGGCGGCCAGGGCTGCCACCGTGGGCAGTTCGGACGCCGGCGACGCCAGACCCACCGTGATGACTCCGGCCGGTAGCGTGGCGGCCAGCTGGGGACTCAGCGGACGCACGTGGCAGAGCACATCGAACGCGGTGGCGTCGAAGTCCGCGACCAGCTGCGCGCCGGCCTTCTCATAGGCGGCGTCGGAGTAGCCCGATGCCAGTCCGGCGCCGGCTTCGACGGTGACGTCGACACCCAGCGCGGTGAGTTGGGTCACCGTTTCCGGTGTTGCTGCGACGCGTTTTTCGCCCTCTCGGCGTTCACGCCCTATGCCAACCTTCACGAGTAACCACTCCTTTGACGCATCTGCCACCTGACGAGCGAAACGGGGTCGTTCGCGCGTCCCAGGGCGATCTCACTCCGTAGCGTACCGTCGGGTTTTGCCGGCCCGGGGCGTTTTTCAGGGCCGAAAGACCCTGCCCGGGTGGCCAAGAGCACCCTCGACCTCGTAGGCTGAAGGATTGCCCGGGCCGCCGTAGTGGCGCCCACCCCGTACGAATTGCCTGATCTTCCCGCACTGCCGCCGGCATCCACACCCGAGCAGCGCCCGGCTAAACGGATGCCCCAACCCGATTGGTTGTCCGTTATCAGCTCCACTGAACCTGCCGACGTGGCGGGCGCTCCCAGCGCCGCCCCGTCCCCGTCAGCCCCGCAAACAGCAGCCGCCTCGACCAGCCGGCCCCGACGTTTCGGGGTGCACGTGCCGGCCCCGCGGATCTTCTATCCGGCGTTGGGCATCATCGTGGCCGTCGTCCTGGTCAGCATCTTCTTCCCGGTGCGCACCGGCGCCGTCCTCGCGCAATTGCAGACCCTGGTGGTGGCCGGCCTCGGGCCGTATTACCTCGTGCTGGTGGCCTTCTTCGTCATCTTCGCACTGTGGATGGGGCTGAGCCGGTTCGGTGACATCAAGCTCGGCCAGGACGACGACAAGCCGGAATTCGGGCTGATGTCCTGGTTCTCGATGCTCTTCGCCGCGGGCATGGGCATCGGCCTGGTGTTCTGGGGTGCCGCCGAGCCGCTCACCTACTTCCTGGAGCCCAAGCCGGGCGTGCACGGCAGCCGCCCGGAACTTGCGGCCGCAGCCATGTCCCAGACCTTCCTGCACTGGGGCTTCCACGCCTGGGCGGTGTACGCCGTGGTCGGCCTGTCCCTCGCCTATGCCATTCACCGCAAGGGACGGCCGGTCTCGATCCGTTGGGCCCTGGAACCGCTGCTCGGCGACAAGGTGAAGGGTCGCCTCGGCGATGCCATCGACGTCACCGCGATCGTGGGCACCCTGTTCGGTGTGGCCACGTCGCTCGGGCTCGGTGTCAAGCAGATCGCTGCGGGGCTGCGCCACCTGGGCGTCGTCGATTCCGTGAGCAACACCCTGCTGGTGGTCCTGATCGTGATCATCACCCTCATCGCCATCGCCAGCGTCGTCAGCGGCGTCGGCAAGGGCATCAAGTGGCTGTCGAACATCAACCTCGGCGCGGCCGCGCTCTTCCTGGTCGCCGTCCTGCTGCTCGGCCCCACGATGTACCTGCTGCGGGTCTTCGTGGAGTCCCTCGGCGGCTACTTGCAGAACATCGTCGGACTCACCTTCGACGCCAGCGCCTTCACCGGCCAGGCGGGTCTGGACTGGCAGGGCAGCTGGACGGTCTTCTACTGGGGCTGGTGGATTTCCTGGGCGCCGTTCGTCGGTGTCTTCATCGCCCGGATCTCCCGTGGCCGCACCGTGCGCGAGTTCGTCGCCGGCGTTCTCCTGGTGCCGACCCTTGTCACGTTCCTCTGGTTCGCCGTGATGGGTGGCAGCGTTATCAAGCAGGTGTGGGAGGACCCCGCGGCCCTGGTCGACCCCGAGGTGGGGATCGTGCCGGAGAACGTGCTCTTCGACTTCCTCGCCGCGCTTCCGTTCGGGCCGGTGCTGGCGGTGCTGGCTGTCGCGATCGTCGCGATCTTCTTCATCACCTCGGCCGATTCCGGCTCCCTCGTGATCGATATGCTCGCCTCCGGTGGTGAGACTGATCCGCCCAAGTGGAGCCGTATCCTGTGGGCCAGCCTGGTCGGCGTCGTCGCGATCGCTCTCCTGCTCGCCGGTGGCCTGTCCGCGCTGCAGACCGGAGCCATCCTCACCGCCATCCCGGTGAGCGTGGTGATGATCGGCATGTGTATCGCCACCTATCGGGCCTTCAGGGCCGAACACCAGGTGCTCGTGCAGGTCGAACGCCGGGTCCGCCGGGAGGAAATGGCCCGCCGGATCAGCCAGAGCGTCACCAACCATCTGGAGAACAACTTCGACGACCACTTCGGCGACCAGATGGACGGCCGCATCAGCGCCGCGATCACGGATGCCGCCGGCAACGTCTCCATCCAGACGCGGGAACGACGTGCTTTCTGGCCACGCCGACCGCGCGGCCAGACCCCCCTGGTCGACCGCCCCGACCTGGGCGAACTCACCCCGGAGGAGATCGGAGAGATGCAGGACCTGGGCGATCTGATGCCTCAGGACCCGCAGCCCACTGCGGACACGTCGTCGGCGCACCCGTCGGCGGCAGACCACGCCGAACCCGACGCCGTGACGCCGGATGCCGCTCTCGCGCCGGACGCCGACCCGGAGGACCCGCGCACGTCGTGAGCCGTCTGGCGAACCGGGCCGGCCGGGCCTGATGCGCCGCACACCGAAAGGGCCTGACAGGCGAGGCCATCCCCGCTGTCAGGCCTTTATCGACGGTTGCCGAAGCGGGCCAGTGGCTCGCTGAGGCAAGTCACGTGGGCACAGAGTCGAGGCTCGGTACCTACGACACGTGAGCACACACCCCCCAAACGCGACAGACTGAGGACGTGACCCGTCTTTCGTTCGATCCGTCCAGACTCGGTCGCGGGCTCGCATTCGCCTCGGCGATCGATGATCTGAGTGCTGCGCTTGATCGGAGCCGCACCGTGGTCGTCAGCGCGCCGCCGGGCACGGGAAAGACCACACTCGTGCCGCCCATCCTCGCCGATCGGGTTCCGGGTCGTGTGATCGTCACTCAGCCACGCCGGGTCGCTGCCCGCGCTGCCGCCCGACGACTCGCGCAGTTGGACGGATCCTCTCTCGGCTCTCGCGTCGGATACACCGTCCGTGGCGAACGCCAGGTGAGTCCATCCACCCTGATCGAGTTCGTTACCGCCGGCGTGCTCCTGCGCCGACTGCTCGATGACCCTGGTCTCGACGGGATCGATGCGGTCATCATCGACGAAGTGCACGAACGGGCTTTGGAGACGGACCTGCTGATCGGGCTACTCGGCGAGGTCCGCGAGCTGCGCGACGACCTCGTCCTCATCGCGATGTCCGCGACCCTCGACGCCGAGAGGTTCGCGTCAATTCTCGGTACGGATGCGGGCCCGGCCCCGATCGTGACCCAGAGCGCACCGGCCCATCCGCTCGAGGTGCGCTGGGCGCCCTCTCCCACCCCTCGACTGGATGAGCGGGGGGTCACCTGGGCTTTCCTCGACCACGTCGCGAGCACCGCGGTTGCCGCACACCGCACCCTCGTGCGCACCGATCCGGCCGCCGATGCTCTCGTCTTCGCGCCGGGTGCGCGTGAGGTCTCCGAGATCGCCGGACGCATCCGTGGTCTCGCCGCGGAGTTCGACGTGCGGGAACTGCACGGCCAGATCCCCGCCGCGGAGCAGGATACGGTGGTCAGTGGGCGGAGCCCCGATGCTGCGGCACGGATCATCGTCACGACGTCACTGGCCGAATCCTCTCTGACCGTGCCCGGCGTACGCCTGGTCGTCGACACCTGCCTGTCTCGTGCTCCGCAGCGGGATGCTGCGCGCGGCATGAGCGGTCTCGTCACCGGCCCGACGCCCAAGGCCTCCGCCATCCAGCGCTCGGGGCGCGCCACCCGGCAGGGGCCTGGCGTCGTGGTCCGCTGCGTCGACGAGCGCACCTTCGCCACGGCGCCGTCGCACGCCGCCCCTGAGATCCAGGCGGCAGATCTCACCGATGCAGCCCTGCTCCTCGCCTGCTGGGGCGCCCCAAGTGGCGTGGGCCTGCGGCTGGTCGATCCGCTCCCGTCTGGCAGCCTGGACGAGGCCCTCGCCGCGCTGCGTGGGCTCGGCGCGATCGATGCCGATGGCCGCGCCACCGACGAAGGCCGAGCGCTCGCCCGCGTCCCGACAGCTCCGCGCCTCGCCCGCGCACTGCGCGCCGGGAGTGACCTGGTCGGCGGGCGCACAGCGGCCGAGGTCATCGCGCTGCTCACAGGTGACCTCCGCGTTCACGACGGAGACGCCCAGGCCGCTCTGAACGCGCTGCGCACTGGACGAAGCCCGGATGCCCGCCGATGGGAGCAGGATGTCCGCCGTCTCGAGCGCTTCGCCGGGGCGATTGACACGGCGCGAGGAGGCGCTGATCAGACCGGACTGATCATCGCGCTCGCCTTTCCCGAGTGGATCGCCCGCCGCGTCGATCAATCGCCCAACGGTGCAACCTTTCTTCTCGCCTCCGGCACCCGTGCCGGGATCACCGGTCAGCTCGCGAGTGCCGACTGGTTGGCGGTGGCGGACGTCACTCGGGCAGAGGGACGAGCGGCCGCAGGAACCGGAGCACTCATCCGCTCTGCCGCCGTCATCTCCGAGAACCAGGCGGAGCAGGTGGCGCCCCATCTCTGCACAGACCGGGTCGAAGCACGGTTCGTGGACGGGCGCGTCGTGGCCCGCCGCGAACGTCGGATCGGTGCGATCATTCGCTCGTCCGTGCCGGTGCGCGTACCGGCGGACGATGGCGGACGGGATGCCGTCCGCCGTGCCGTCACAGCGCACGGCCTCGGAGTGTTCATCTGGTCAGACGCCGCGGACGCTCTGCGGCGTCGCCTCGCGCTGCTGTATCGCGAGCTCGGATCGCCCTGGCCGGATGTCTCAGACACCGTTCTGCTCGCTACGCTCGATGCCTGGCTCGGCCCCGAGCTGTCAGACCTGGCCGCCGGCACTCCGGCCGCGCGCATCGACCTTGCCCCTGCACTCCGCCGTACCCTGCCCTGGCCCGCCGCGGTCGACCTTGACGCTCTGGTTCCGGAGCGCTTCCGGGTTCCCAGCGGTTCGCATGTCCGTCTCAGCTACCCACCCGCCGATGATTCGTCGGCTCGTCCCGTTGTGGCTGTGAAACTCCAGGAGTGCTTCGGATGGGCAGAGACCCCACGAATCGTCGGAGGACGAGTGCCGGTGTTGTTCCACTTGCTTTCCCCCGCCGGGCATCCCCTTGCCGTGACCGACGACCTCGCATCCTTCTGGGCAGGTCCGTACTCGCAGGTGCGAGCGGAGATGCGCGGACGCTACCCGAAGCACCCTTGGCCGGAGGACCCCTGGTCCGCCGTACCCACCCGGCACACCACGCGCCGCGCTGCCCTGGGCTAGGGCCGCGACACACCCTGCGGTCAGCTGAGCGCTATGCGCCGGGCACCATGTCTGCGAAGCGGGAGTAGTGGCCGTGGAAGGCCACGGTGACGGTGCGGGTGGGGCCGTTACGGTGCTTGGCCACGATCAGGTCGGCCTCGCCCGCGCGCGGGTTGTCCTTTTCGTACGCGCTCTCGCGGTGCAGCAGGATCACCATGTCGGCATCCTGCTCGAGCGAGCCGGACTCGCGAAGATCGGAGATCGCGGGCATCTTGTCGGCTCGCTGCTCCGGGCCACGGTTCAGCTGGGACAGGGCGATCACGGGGACCTGCAGTTCCTTGGCGAGCAGCTTGAGCGCCCGGGAGAACTCGCTCACCTCTTGCTGGCGGGATTCGACCTTCTTGCCCGACGTCATCAGCTGCAGGTAGTCGATCACGACGAGCTTGAGGCCGACGCGCTGCTTAAGTCGTCGGCACTTGGCGCGGATCTCGACGAGGGTCATATTGGGGCTGTCGTCGATGTAGAGCGGCGCATCGTTGATGCGGCCGCGGGTGGCGGCGATGGTGGTCCAGTCGCGCGCTTCGACGTTGCCCTTACGCATGCTCTGCAGGGGCACGGAGGCCTCGGCGGCGAGCAGACGCATGGCGATCTCACTGCGGCCCATTTCGAGCGAGAAGAAGATGCTCGGCATGTCGTGGTGGATCGAGGCGGCCCGCGCGAAGTCCAGCGCGAGGGTGGACTTACCCAGGGCCGGTCGGGCGGCGACGATGATGAGCTGGCCGCCGTGGAAGCCGTTGGTGAGCTCGTCGAGGTCGGCGAAGCCGGTGGGGACTCCGGTGAATTGGCCGTCCTTGAGCTTGGCGGCCTCGATGTCCTCGATAGCGGCCGTGACGGCGTCGGTGAGGGGGACATAGTCTTCGACCTCGGTGCTGCCGGTGATCGAGTAGATCTCGGCCTGCGCGGTGTTCACCAGGTCGAGGACCTCGCCCTCCCCCGCGTAACCCATCTGGGCGATCCGGGTTCCGGCGTCGACGAGCTTACGGAGCATGGACCGTTCGGCCACGATGGTGGCATAAAAACCGGCGTTGGCGGCGGTGGGCACCAGGCTGGTGAGGGTGTGCAGGTAGTCGGCGCCGCCGGCGCGGGAGATCTCGCCGAGCTTGGTCAGCTCGTCGGTGACGGTGATGACGTCGGTGGGTTCACCCTGCGCGTAGAGCGAGAGGATCGCGTCGAAGATGATCTCGTGCTTGGGAACGTAGAAATCGGCCGCGCGGACGGTCTCGACGACATCGGCGACGGCATCCTTGCTCAACATCATGCCGCCCAGGGCGCTCTGTTCGGCCAGCAGGTCGTGTGGCGGCGTGCGTTCGGCGTGGCGCGGTTCGGAGCTGCCACGGTACTCGGAGCCGCGTTGATCTGAGCCGCGTTGATCGGCGTAACCCAGGTGAGCTATCGACACGCCGAGCCTCCTCGTGTTGGTGTGGTTCTGGTGTATCAGGAGCCGCTGACAGCGATCATCCGGTAGGCAGGCGCACAAGAGCGAATACCTGCTTGCCCACCATAGAGAGACTCGTCTGCCCAGCCAAACCACCCTGTGGATAACTCTGTGAGTAATCTGCGCGAAACGCCGCACGACTTGTGCACAACCTGTGCACTCGGCTGTGGACAACTCACGGATATTTAACTAGAAGTTGCGTTTGATCAGGCATTAAAACTACTCACATGTGTGTGGAAAAACTAGTTTCAATGCTCGATTGAATGTTGATGAAATAGGTGGACACCTGTGCACAAAGCGGTGTGAAACACGGGACAAATGTGCCAAGAACGGGGGCTACGCGCTTGCCGTTAAATAGGAGTAGCGGCGGCTTCTTTCGAAACCGCCGCTACTCCTGATGAAACGAGACTACTTTGCGGCTACCACCTGGAGGGTGATGGTCGCGCTGACCTCGTCGCGCAGACGAACCGTCGCGGTGTGCTCACCGGTCAGCTTGATCGGGCTGAGCTCGATCTTGCGCTTGTCGATGGCACCGAGGCCGGCCGCGGCAACCGCGTCGGCTACGTCGGTGGTCTTGACGGAGCCGAACAGGCGTCCGCCGGCGCCGGCCTTGACGACCAGCTTGACCTTGGTGTTCTCAAGGGTTGCCTTGAGAGCCTGGGCCTCTTCGAGGGTGGCGTGCTCGCGGGCTACGCGGGCGGCCTTGATCTGCTCGATCTGCTTTTCGCCACCGCGGGTCCACGCAACAGCGAAGCCCTGGGGGAGAAGGTAGTTGCGAGCGAACCCGTTCTTGACATCAACGATGTCACCGGGGGTACCGAGGCCGGAGACCTCGTGCGTCAGAATCAATTTCGACATGTGAGGGCTCCTTACCGGCCTGAGCCGGCGTAGGGCAGCAAGGCCATTTCGCGGGCGTTCTTGACGGCACGCGCGATCAGGCGCTGCTCCTGGACGGAGACGCCGGTGATGCGGCGGGCGCGGATCTTTCCACGCTCTGAGATGAACTTCCGAAGAGTGGGGACATCTTTGTAATCGATGACACCAACCCGGATCGACTTCGCGGGAGCGGCGTTCTTGCCACCCTTAGCACCGCGGAGCGGCTTGCGGCGGTCGCCGCTCGACTTTCCAGCCATGATTTCCTAACTTTCTAAAACGTGTGAGTGCAGCCGTCAACCGTGAGGTTCGGCTTAGAAGGGGGTCTCGTCGCTGAAGTTGCCCGGGGTGTTCCAGACGTCGCCGCCGCCAGTGTTGGCTGCGGGGGCGCTGGGTGCCCAGGGCTCGTCGTTACCCTGCTGCTGCGCGACGGGCGCGCCGCCGCGGGGAGCAGAGGATGACTGCGCGCGCGTGAGGGAGGCGGTGGCGTAGCGCAGCGAAGGACCAATTTCGTCGATCTCGAGCTCCATGCTCGTGCGCTTTTCACCTTCCTTGGTCTCATACGAACGCTGCTTGAGACGCCCGGAAGCGATGACACGGGAACCCTTGGTCAATGAACCGGCCACGTGCTCGGCGAATTCACGCCAAACGCTCGCGCGCAGGAACAGTGCCTCGCCATCTTTCCACTCACTCGTTGCGCGATCGAAATTGCGCGGAGTGGAAGCGATGGTGAAGTTGGCTACCGCCAGCCCGTTCTGCGTGTAACGCAGTTCCGGATCGCTGGTGAGGTTGCCCACCACGGTGATTACGGTCTCGCCGGCCATGGGCTACTTGTCGCTTGCCTTGTCGGCGTCTGCCTCGGCAGGAGCGTCCACGGCGACCGGAGCTGCCGGGGCAGCTGCAGGCTTCGCGGATGCGGCGACCTTGGCAGCGGGAGCTGCGGCAGGAGCGTCGGCCTTGACCGGAGCAGCAGCAGCCTTCGGGTTGGCTGCCTTGCGGGCGGCCTTCTCGGCGGCAAGCTTGCTTGCGACGGCAACCTGGGCGATGCCCTCTTCTGCGCGAAGCACCTTGGTGCGCATGACGGCTTCCGACAGCTTCAGCTGACGGTCGAGCTCGGCAGTTGCTGAGGCGTTTGCGGTGAAGTCGACGACGGCATAGATGCCTTCGGCCTTCTTGTTGATCTCGTATGCGAGACGGCGGCGACCCCAAACGTCAACCTTGTCAATGGTTCCACCATCGTTGCGAACAACGTTGAGGAACTTGTCAAGGCTGGGAGCTACGGTGCGCTCATCGATCTCGGGATCGAGGATTACCATCAATTCGTACTGATGCATGACTAACCCACCTCCTTCGGACTAAACGGCTGCAGTATTTCTGCAACAGGAGGGTTGTGCATGTGTTGAACGTGGAGGCCGGGAATCCGGCACACAGACAACCTGCCAAGACTACTGGAACCGCGGCGATTGCGCCACCATCGCCTCCGATGCCCTCCGCACCGGAAATCTTCGGCCGGGACCGCCGACCCTCCCGGCAACACGTGGAAGCCGCGGCGCAGGTGCTCGGTGGCGCCGGGTCCGTGCTCGCGGGGCCGGGCGCGAGCGTCGTGGTCAAGCTGATCGCGAGTGAGTCGCAGCTGGGACAGCGTGGAAGCTTAAGGGTCCATGCCGAGAAGCGTCTCCCGGTGGTCGTGTCAGGCGCTGACCGCTGCGTGGGCGGTGCAGAACACGGCCGGATTCAACCTGTGGAGGACAGGCACTCCTACCCGAGTTACCCCGCCCCGGTTGGCAACGCGACGAGGGGGTGCAGCGGCGGGCGGGTCAGGCGCTGCGGGCCGCCCACCAGGACTGCAGACGGCGGGTGGCTTCCTCGGTGCCGAGAGGCCCGTCGTCCAGGCGCTGCTCCAGGAGATAGCGGTAGGCCTCGCCCACCTCACGGCCCGGCGTCAGGCCCAGGATCGCCATGATCTCTTCACCATCGAGGTCGGGCCGAACCGAGTCCATCTCTTCCTGGGCCGCGAGCTCACGGATGCGCTGTTCGAGGTCGTCGTAGGCGAAGCCCAGCCGGTCGGCCTTGCGCCGGTTGCGGGTGGTGACGTCGGCTCGGGTGAGGATGTGCAGCCGCTCGAGCTGGTCGCCGGCGTCGCGCACGTACCGGCGCACGGCGGAGTCGGTCCAGGCCCCTTCCGTGTAACCGAAGAACCGCAGGTGCAGTTCCACGAGTTTGCCCACCGCAGCGATGGTGTCGTTGTCGAAGCGCAGCGCACGCAACCGCTTCTTGGCCAGCTTCGCACCGACCACGTCGTGGTGGTAAAAACTCACCACACCGCCGGACTCGAGCCGCCGGGTGGCCGGCTTGCCGATGTCGTGCATGAGCGCCGCCAACCGCACCACGAGGTCGGGTTCGGGAAGGTTCTTACGGGTTCGCTCGTAACCGATGGCCTGGTCGAGCACCGTCAGGGTGTGCTGGTAGACGTCTTTGTGATGATGGTGCTCGTCGACCTCCAGGCGCAGGTCCGGGATCTCCGGCAGCACGATCGCGGCCAGGCCGGATTCCACGAGCAGCTCAATGCCGGCACGCGGGTTCGCCGAGCGCAGCAGCTTGCCGAGCTCATCGCCGACCCGTTCGGCGGAGATGATGTTGATGCTCCCGGCCATGGCGGACATGGCGATCGCGGTGTCGATCTCGAGGGTGAAGCCCAGCTGAGCGGTGAAGCGGGCGGCCCGCATCATCCGCAGCGGGTCGTCGCCAAACGAGATCTCGGGTGCGGTGGGCGTCCGCAGCACCCCGTTGAGCAGATCGTCGATCCCATTAGACGGGTCGACGAGAGTGAGCTGCGGCAGCCGCAGAGCGAGCGCGTTCACGGTGAAGTCCCGCCGCAGCAGGTCATCATCGAGGCTGCTGCCGAAGACCACGTCGGGGCGGCGGGTCTGACCGTCGTAGCTGTCGGCCCGATAGGTGGTGATCTCGACCTTCTCGCCCGCGATCTGGGCGCCGATGGTGCCGAACGCACGACCGATGTCCCAGTGCGCCTCGGCGATCGGCTTGACGATCGTCAGGATCTGGTCGGGAGTGGCGTTGGTGGTGAAGTCGAGGTCATTGGTGACCCGGTTCAGGAACGCGTCGCGGACGGGACCGCCCACCAGGGCCAGTTCAAAACCGGCCGCGGCGAATGAGTTCGCCAAACGGGACACCGTGGGGGACGCAGCCAGGTCGCCCAGTCTTGCGAGGGCTGCCGTGACGCTCTGCATGCCCCAATGGTAGTTGCTCGCCCGTCCCACCCGCGCGCCACCCAGCCGGCGCGGAGGGTTCTCACCCGGCTACGCCGTAGAATCCCGTACATGCTGGCCGATCCGAATCACGCGCGTCGGCCTGCGCTCCCCGGAATCCGGCGTCGCATCGTGGCCGCGCTGCTGTGCGCCCCCCTGCTGCTCTGCCCGGCGCTGGCCACCGCGACTCCGGCAACCGCCGCGACGGGCACGTTCGTCGGGTCGGTGGACACGGCGACCAACGACGACACCGTCGCCCTGCACGTCACACCGGCCACCTCCTCGATCCTGCGCCTCAACGAGGACCTCAAGCTCTCCGTCACCATCACCAACGATTCCGCCACCGCCATCCCCGCCGGAAACATCGACGTCTTCCTGGCGGAGCGGGCGCTGACCAGTTCAACGGACCTGGACGACTGGCTCGCCTCGGACGAGGACGACGACACCGGCAGCGACCTGATGACCAGCGTCCCGCTCACCGTCCCCGTGCAGCCCAACAGCACGGTCACGGTCGCGGTCTCGGTGCCCAACGCCGCGCTCGGCCTGTTCGAGTGGAGTCCCTGGGGACCGCGGGGCATCGCGGCCTCCCTCAACACTGATGAATCGGTGCGGGCGTCCGGTCGGTCCACCTTCGTCTGGTACCCGGATGCCTCCGTGCAGCAGCCCCCCGTCGTCACCCCGGTCAACCTCGCCGTAGCGATGCCGATCACCACCCCCGCGAACAGCTCCGGCCTTATCAGCGCCGAGGATCTCGCCGCGTACACCTCCAGCTCCGGTATCCTCACCCGCCAGCTCGACGGGCTTCTCAACCGCCCCGTCGCAATCGCCGTCGACCCGATGATCATCGCCTCGATCCGGGTGCTCGGAACGAGCGCGCCTGAGTCCGCGATCACCTGGCTGAACCGCCTCGATCTGGCGGAAAACGATATATTCCCGCTCGGGTATGCAGACTCGGATCCTTCTCTGGCCGTTCAGGCCGGGTCAAGCAGCCCGCTCTCACCGACCTCGCTGACCTTCGCCACCGACCCGGCCCTGTTTGTTCCCATCGAACCCACCGCCGCGCCAGAGCCCGAGGGCAGCGCCGTCGATCCCGGCGCACCGACCTCGTCCGACGCGCCCGCGGTCCCGGACCAGCCCACCGGTGAAAACCCTGTGCCGACCCTCGACCAGCTGCTCGCCTGGGACTACACCTCCACGTCCATCGCCTGGCCCGCCGACGACGCCGTCGCTCAGGCAGACCTGTCCGCCTTCGCGACCGCGGGACTCACCACGACGCTCCTCTCATCGGGCAACGTGACCCTGGACGACCCTGAAGTCACCACCAGCACAACTGTCGACCTGGGCTCCAACGAACTCGGCCTGGTTGCCGACGCCGGGATCTCGGAGGCGATGCGCTCGGCCGTCATGGCCACGACCGATGACGACTGGCGCGGGTACATGGCCGAGTTATCCTCCCAAATCGCCGTCGTGGCCGCCGCGAATCCCGACCAGGCGCACACGCTCCTCGCTACCCTCGATCGCGGCTGGCCGCCGACCGCGGCGCGGCTGGCGCAGACCATCGACGCACTGTCGGCCCTGCCCTGGTACTCCGCAACAACGCTGACGGCGGCAGCAGCAGCCCCGGTTTCCACCGACGTCACCTTCCGGCCGCAGGCCGAGCCCAGCAGCAGCGTCGACCTCGCGAGCCGACTGATCGCCCGGGAAGCCGAGATCGTCTCCTTCTCCACAGCCCTTGCCGATCCGGCCGCCGTCACGGCACCGAACCGGCTCGCCGTGCTGGCCCTGCTGGCGACGTCCTGGCGGGCCGACCCGGACGACTGGCGCACCGCCGTTGACGACAATCTGGCGACGTCCAGCGAGGTGTTGCGGTCGGTCACGGTGAGCACCAAGGGACCGATCAATGTCGTCGGAAGCAAGGTCGACATCCCCGTCACGCTGAACAACGCCCTCGGCCAGGCCGTCACGGTGCGGGTACAGGTCGTCCCCTCCAACGGCCGCCTGGTGGTGGGCAACGATGTCGAGGCCGTGATCGACGCGAGTTCGGCCAAGACAGTGTCTATCCCCGTGACCGCAGCGGTCGGAAACGGCGCGGTCAGCCTGCGAGTGACGCTCTTCACCCCGTCCGGGGCGCAACTGGGTCAGCCCTCGTTGATCTCGGTCAATGTGCGCGCGGACTGGGAAGGCATCGGATCCCGCATCTTTGCCGCTCTGGTCGTGCTGTTCTTCGGCTTCGGCGTGTGGCGCAACATCGTGCACCGGCGACGCGACCGTTCACAGGGCGCCGAAGCTGACGCCGACCCGCTCGACAGCGACCCCGCCGTCACTCCCCCAGCTGTTGCCGACGATGTCCCCCCGGCTCCCCGTGGTTAGCCAGGGCGGCGTCGGCCGCGCCAGTGCGATCCTGGCCTCGGGAACTCTCGTCTCGCGTCTGCTCGGTTTTCTCAAGGTCATCGTCTTCGCCCACATCATCGGGCAGATCGGCAACGTCCCCGACGCCTTCACGGTCGCCAACCAGCTGCCGAACACCGTGTACACGATCGTTGCCGGCGGCGTCCTCACCGCGGTGCTGGTTCCCCAAATCGTGCGCGCGAGCCTGCACGACGATGGCGGGACCGCATACATCAACAAGCTCGTCACCCTGGCCTTGAGCATCCTGGCCATCACGACCCTGGCCGCCACGCTGCTCGCACCCCTGATCACCCGGTTCATCGGCCTGGGCTTCTCCCCCGAGCAACTGTCGTTGGCGATCGGATTCGCGTACTGGTGCCTGCCGCAGATCTTCTTCTACGGCTTGTACACGGTCCTGGGCGAGGTCCTCAACGCCCGCAAGTCCTTCGGCCCGTTCACCTGGGTGCCCGTGATCAACAACGTGATCTCCATCGGCGGTCTGCTGCTGTTCGGTCTCCTGTTCGGTATCGACACGGATGGCCAACGGCCGCCGGCCGACTTCACCCCGGGGATGACCGCCCTGCTGGCCGGCAGCGCGACGCTCGGTGTCGTGTTGCAGGCCGTGGTGCTCTACTACTTCTGGCGCCGCATCGGCTTGCGCTACCGTCCCGACTTCGCCTTCAGGGGTGTCGGCCTCGGCGCGGCCGGCAAGATGGCCAGCTGGACCTTCGGCATGCTGCTGCTGACCACGATCGCCGGCATCGTCGAAACGCAGGTCGTGACCCTAGCATCGGGAGAAGGCGCTTCCTCCACCGTCATGAGCACGGCGTGGCTGATCTTCATGTTGCCGCACTCGATCATCACGGTTTCCGTGGCCACCGCGTATTTCACCCGGATGAGCGAGCACGCCGCCCGCGATGACACCGAGAAGTTGCGCACGGACGCCTCCTCGGCCATCCGCGGGACCACCCTGCTGATCGTGCTCGCCAGTGCGGTCATCATGGTCTGCGCGTACCCGTTCGCCACGGTCTTCGGCGAAGCCGGGTTCGAACAGGTGCAAGCCATCGGCAACGTCATCATCGCCTTCCTCCTGGGCCTGGTTGCCTTCTGCGTGCTCTTCGTCGTGCAGCGCACCTTCTACGCCCTCGGCGACACGCGGACCCCGTTCTTCTTCACCCTGTTCCAGGTGGTCCTGGTCATCACGGGTGTGCTGGGCTGCGCCCTGCTTCCGCCGCAATGGATCGCGTTCGGCATCGCCCTCGTGGTGACGGTATCCGGGATCCTCCAGGCGATCCTGGCCGCGTGGCTGCTGCGCAAGCGGCTCGGCGGTATCGACGGGCGGCGGATCCTGCGCAGCCTGGTGAAGTACGTCGTCGCCGTCATCGTCCCGGTCGCCGCGGGAATCGGCATCCTGGTCGTGCTGGGCGGCACCACGGCGGGCGGTTTCGCCGTGTCGGGAATCGGACCGGCGATTCTCTCCATGATCCTGATCGGTTCGGTCATGGCCGTGCTGTACTTCGGCCTGTTGCTTCTCATGCGCAGCCCCGAACTACACGGCTTCCTGGCCCCGTTGAAGGCCCGTCTCGGGCGGTAGCCCGCCCGTGCTGCGGGTAATGGCCAGGTGACCGGTTGCTGAACAGCAGCTGTGCAGCGGGGGCTCGAGCCGGACGGAGCGGAATAGCTTCCGATTAGGATGTGTTGTACCCGAATGTGAGGCGCCGAAAGGCGTCTCTTCCACTGATTTCAAGGAGTCTACGCGTGCGTCAGATCATCATCATCGGTTCGGGTCCTGCCGGATTCACCGCCGCCATCTACGCTGCGCGTGCGAACATGAAGCCGCTGCTGATCGCCAGTTCGGTCGAGGCCGGCGGTGAACTGATGAACACCACCGACGTTGAGAACTTCCCGGGCTTCGCCGACGGCATCCAGGGCCCGGAGCTGATGGCGAAGATGCAGGAGCAGGCCGAGAAGTTCGGCACCGAGGTCGTCTACGACGACGTGACCAAGCTCGAATTCGGCGACACGGTCAAGTCGGTCACCCTCGGCAACGGCGAGAAGCACGAGGCCCTGTCGGTGATTTTCGCCACCGGGTCCGCCTACCGCAAGCTCGGCATCCACGACGAAGAGCGTCTGAGCGGCCGGGGCGTGTCCTGGTGTGCCACCTGCGACGGTTTCTTCTTCAAGGAGAAGGTCATCGCCGTTGTCGGCGGCGGCGACTCCGCCATGGAGGAGGCCACCTTCCTCACCCGCTTCGCGAAAAAGGTCTACATCATTCACCGCAAGGACACCCTCCGGGCGTCCAAGATCATGCAGGAGCGCGCTCTGTCGCACCCGAAGATCGAGTTCGTCTGGAACTCCGAGGTCGTCGGCATCGATGGTGAAGAGGCCGTTGAGGGTTTGCGTCTGCGCGACACCGTCACAGGCACCGAGAGCACCCTCGAGGTGGGCGGCCTGTTCGTCGCCATCGGCAACGACCCGCGCACCCACCTCGTGCACGATCTGCTCGACCTCACCAGCGAGGGCACCATCGCCGTCGCGGGACGCTCCTCCAAGACCAGCCAGGCCGGCGTCTTCGCCGCCGGAGACGTCATCGACCCCACCTACCGCCAGGCCGTCACCGCGGCCGCCAGCGGCACTGTGGCGGCCCTGGACGCCGAGCACTACCTGGCCACCCTCCCCGAGGACTTGCTGGCTGCGGCCGGCGACCCCGAATTTGCAAGCGTCACCAACTAAGGAGCACTACATGTCAGCACGCGCCGTCACCGACGCCACCTTCGACCAGGAAGTCATCAACAACGAGAAGACCGTCCTGGTGGACTTCTGGGCCGAGTGGTGTGGTCCGTGTCGCGCCGTCAGCCCGATCCTCGACCAGATCGCCGCGGAGCACTCCGACAAGATCGACATCGTCAAGCTGAACGTGGACGACCACCCGGCCCTCGCCGCAAAGTACATGATTACCTCCATCCCCGCGATGAAGGTCTTCCAGAAGGGTGAGGTCGTCAAGACCGTCATCGGCGCCAAGCCGAAGCCCGCCCTCGAAGCCGACCTGGCCGCCTACCTCAAGTAGCCGCCGGCAGGTTCTTCCGCGAACCCGACACCCGCCCGGCAGCCGCCGGGCGGGTGTTTTTGTATATTCAGGCGGATGCGGCCGCTGAGCGACGCACCCCATACGATTAAGGCCACACCAGAACGGATATGACGTGACAGCGATAGGCACCTCCCAGGCCGGCAACAACCTCGACCCGTGGTACCACCACTACGCCGAGCGGGCCGCCGCCCTGCGCGCCTCCGAGGTGCGCGCCCTGTTCGCCGTCGCCTCACGCCCCGAGGTCGTCTCCCTTGCCGGTGGCATGCCCTACGTCGCCGCCCTGCCCCAGGACCTCGTGATCAACGCGATGGACAGCGTCATGCGCAAACAGGGCCCCGTTGCGCTGCAATATGGCTCTGGCCAGGGAGTTCCCTTGTTCCGTGAGCAGATACTCGAGGTCATGGCGCTGGAAGGCATCCGTGCCCACGCCGATGACGTCGTCGTCACCACGGGGTCGCAACACGCTCTCGAACTGGTCAGCAAGCTCTTCCTGGACCCCGGCGACGTTGTCATCGCTGAGGGGCCGAGCTATGTCACGGCCATGGTCATCTTCAAGTCGTACCAGGCCGATGTCGACCACGTACCCATGGACGAGCACGGCATGATCCCCGAGGCCCTCCGCGAACACATCGCACGCCTGAAGGCCGCCGGTCGCAAGATCAAGTTCCTCTACACGATTCCCAGTTTCCACAACCCGGCCGGGGTGACCCTCAGCTGGGCCCGCCGTCTGGAGATCCTGGAGATCGCGAAGGCCAACCAGATTCTGGTCCTCGAGGACAACCCGTATGGGCTGTTGTATTTCGACCAGAAGGCACCGGATGCCATGCGTTCCATCGAACGGGACGGTGTGGTGTACCTGGGGACCTTCTCCAAGACCCTCGCCCCCGGCTTCCGGGTGGGTTGGGCCCTGGCCCCGCACGCCATCCGCGAGAAGCTCGTGCTGGCCAACGAGGCGGCGGTCCTCTCCCCCAGCTCGTTCAGCCAACTGGTGATCTCCGAGTACCTGTCCACCGCGGATTGGAAGGGTCAGATCAACACCTTCCGCGGCGTCTACCGCGAACGCAAGAACGCCATGCTTTCCGCGTTGACGGAATACCTTCCCGAGCTCACCTGGACCAACCCCAACGGCGGGTTCTACGTGTGGCTCAATCTGCCGGACACCCTGGACTCCAAGGCAATGCTGCCTCGCGCGGTCAAGGAGCTCGTGGCGTACACCCCCGGCACGGCGTTCTTCGCGGATGGTCAGGGTCGCCAGAACATCCGGCTTTCCTTCTGCTATCCCACGCCGGACCACATCCGCCTGGGTATCCGTCGCCTCGCCACCGTCATCCGTGACGAACTGGAGCTGCTCGACACCTTCGCCGGAACAGGCTCGCTGTTTCCCGCCCACGACGGTCGCCGCTTCGGCGCCCCGCCGCCCGACATCAACTAACCCCGCGTTTCTCCGGCTCGAGCTAAGGAAAACCCCAGATCATGAGCGAATCAGAGTTTCTTGACATTGTGGTGCTCGCGGGTGGAATCTCGCACGAGCGCGACGTCTCCATGCGCAGTGGCCGCCGGGTGGCAGACGAGCTGACCGGGCTCGGTCACACCGTGGCCGTGCTCGACCCGCAGGCGGGACTCCTCACCGAGCTGGCCACCCGCAAGCCCGACGTGATCTGGCCCGTTCTGCACGGTGCGACCGGAGAAGACGGTGCCCTGCTCTCACTGCTCGAGACCACCGGGATCCCGCACGTCGGCCCGCGTGGCACAGCGGCGGGACTGGCCTGGTCCAAGCCCACCGCCAAGGAGCTTGTGCGTCGCGCCGGATACGCCACCCCGACCTGGATCGCCCTCTCGCGTGAGACTTTCCGAGACCTCGGTGCCGCCAGCGTGCTCGAGCACCTCGTGACCGCCCTGGGCACACCCCTGGTCGTCAAACCCGCTCAGGGTGGTTCCGCCCAGGGCGTGACCATTGTCGACACGGCAGCGGGTCTCCCCCGCGCCATGGTCGATGCTTACACCTACGACGAGACCGCCCTCGTCGAGACGAAGATCGAAGGCACCGAGCTTGCCGTCACGGTCATCAACACCGGTGCCGGGCCCGTCGCACTCCCCGCCGTTGAAATCGTGCCCGTGAGTGGCGTCTTCAGCTTCGAAGCGCGGTACAACGCCGGCGAAACGCTGTTTTTCACGCCGGCCCGCATCGCGCCGGACGTCGCCCAGCGGGTGGCAGAGACCGCTGTGGCGATCCACAGCCTGCTCGGATTGGCCCAGCTTTCCCGCATCGACCTGATGGTCGACGCCGATGGCGTCGCCTGGTTCCTCGAGGCGAACGTCCTACCCGGACTCACCGAAACCTCGCTCGCCCCGCAGTCCATCGAAGCCTCCGGAGAATCGCTCGGAACCGTCTACGCCGCCCTCGCTCGAGCGGCCTCCACAAGCCTGCAGTAGCCGCCCGAGCCGTCATGTTTCACGTGAAACATGCCCCTCCTAGGGTGAGCGTTTCACGTGAAACATTGACATCGACTGCTCCCGGCGGCCGCTCGTTACCCTCTCGCCGGTCCAGCCAAGGCGCGAGGCGCGCATGCCGGTGGTGGAGGTTGTCGAGCAGCCCACGAGTCGCACATCGCCGGTGGTCGAGGTTGTCGAGGCCCTGTCGGCGGCACCTTGGGTGCTGTCCGCTTTTGGCGACAGATCCGAATTTCGGTCCACAGTTCGTGTGATTTTCCGGTTCGGAGCGCCACCGCTGCCCACTCCCCCGCGCGTCACTGCTGCCGAAGCATGTCGGGAGCGCCACAATCGTCCTCAACTGGCCCCAAACCGGCCCAAAATGTGCTCTAGAAACAGTCTCATGCGCCCCAGTGCAACCCATAGCCACCGAAAACCCGCTTTCGACCAGCACAATCAGCGAAGGGGCACACCCAAGACCATGAAGTGCAGGCCGTAACCACCTCGCCGGTCGAGACTGTCGAGACCCGCCACGACCAATGTTTCACGTGAAACACCGAGCCTGAGACGAGGTAGCTTCGGACTGTGCATCGGCCACAACGACCAAATTGCCTCAATTTTCGCTGAAATAGCCCCGTAGGTCCCCTCCTTCGACCGCTCCCCTCAGGGGATCGTACGTACTCATCAGTGCCGGGAGCTTGATTTCGACGAGCTCAATATTCGAGAAACGCAGCCCGCTGAGCCTGTCCAGTAGCGGAAGCCGAACCTCGACGGGCCCAATCAGGGAGCGGGTCGTGTCGAGACAGCCAGAAGGCCCGAACCGCGGGCACGGCCAGATTGCCCGGCTAGTTCCGGCCAGAACACCATGTCGCAACCACGTCGGTGGTCAGGCCTTTCCAGACCCGACAGCCAGTGTTTCACGCGCAGGTAGAAGCCTGCGGGGACACGCGATTCAGTTTCAACTGAAACAGCCGTCGACCCCGTTGCTGCCGGTTGAGGTCTAGTCGGCACAATCGCGGGCCGTTTCACGTGAAACCGGAGACCTGAGCGCCATCGTGCGGCCACTCCCCCGTTCTTCGGACGGCCAGAGACAGCCCTGGAACGCCAGGATCGTCTTACGAACGTCCGCAATTGGTCCGCAAGGCGGTCAAGGTCGGCACAGAGCAGTGCGAATCGCGCACATTGGCACAAGAGGGCTCATCTCGAAAAGGTCAAGCGGGTAGGTCAGGCCTGTCGAGCTCGGCTTCTCGGACCGGTCAACCCGACTTCGGGGCGCCCATTCAACGTGCCCCGAATGAGATGCAATGGCATGCGCGGCGCAACCACGTCGTTGGTCAAGCTTGTCGAGACCACGCGCCGCAAATGTTTCACGTGAAACATGAGGCTCGAGAACCCCCCGCCATGAGCCAGGGTTCGGCAACCAGCGGCCAAGCGGATACCCGCCGCGGAGGGGCTCCAATGAGCAGTTTTCCCGCGAGAAGGGGATGAAACGGCGACCCTGAGAGCCATCGTACGGCTGCTTCTGCACTCATCAACCGCGCAAATGCTGCGCCGTCGCGCCACAATTGCCCTCTCAACGCCCGACATGGGCTCAAAATAGCGCTCCCCGAAGACGGCCGGCCGCGCGGTTGGGTGCTCATCGGCAGCGGGGGTACGATTTGACACGCTCAAGCAAGGAGGACTGCCGCAGGGCAAGCGTGCCCAGAGTAGGTATTCCGACTTCGATCAGCTCGATCAGCGAGACACACCGTTTGGCAGGCCTACCTTGTCCCACACCGAATGTTTCACGTGAAACAGTGCCCGGCTAGTTGGCTCCGAAGCCGGGTTCCCCGAGTACGCCGAGGATGCGGTTCAGGTCGCCGATCGTAGCGAAATCAACCGTGATCTGGCCTTTTCGTGCGCCCAGGTTGATTTTCACGCGGGTATCGAGGCGGTCTCCGAGGTGTTCGGCGATCTCGTTGAGATGTCCCTGCCGCTTTCCGGGTGCGGGTTTCACGACAACGGGCTTGGGTCCTGCAGCGGCTGCGGCCTCAGCCGCACGCACCGACAGGTCCTCGTTGACGATCTTGTCTGCGAGGCGCAACATGCCCTCGGTGTCCCCCACTGACAGCACTGCTCGCGCATGACCAGCCGACAATACGCCGGCCGCAACACGAAGCTGCACGGCCTCCGGCAGCTTCAACAGGCGCAGGGTGTTGGTGATCTGCGGGCGCGACCTACCGATGCGGCTGGCCAGCTCTTCCTGGGTGATGTCGAAGTCCGACAGCAGCTGCTGGTAAGCGGACGCTTCTTCGAGCGGGTTCAGCTGCGCGCGGTGCAGGTTCTCCAGCAGCGCGTCTCGGAGCATGTCGATGTCAGCGGTATCCCGCACGATCGCCGGGATGCTGTCGAGGCCGACTTCCTTGGTGGCGCGCAAGCGCCGCTCCCCCATGACGAGTTCGTACTTGCCCGGCTGCTCCACGAGCGGACGCACGACGATGGGCTGCAGCACTCCGACTTCGCGAATGCTGTGCACGAGTTCGGCCAGGTCGTCCTCGTCGAAAACGCTGCGCGGCTGTACGGCATTGGGCACGATGTCGGCCGGATTCAGATGCGCAAGGCGCGCCCCGGGAACCGGAAGCAGCTCAACGGTGGCCTCGTCGGCCGCCTCGATGGTCGCCGTCGAAGCCGAACCTGCGGAAGACGTCGGCGCAGAGCCGGGCACCGGGGAGGCGCCGGCGGTGCCCTCGGCGTGCGGGACCTCGTTGTACGGGAAGAAGACGTCGACGGGCCGGGCCTGTGAAGGGTTGTCCTGCACGGGAATGAGCGAACCGATACCGCGGCCGAGCCCTGTACGTTTCGCCATTACTGCGCATCTCCTGTTCGTGGAACGCCCCGACGGGCGATTTCTGCGGCTGCTTCGAGGTAGGAGAGCGATCCTGCCGAGTTGAGATCGTAGCTGATGACACTCTGACCGTAGCTGGGCGCCTCAGAAACCCGCACCGAGCGCGGAATCAGCGTGTCCAGCACCTGTTTCGGGAAGTGATCGCGCACATCTTGCGCCACCTGGTTCGCGAGGTTCGTGCGGCTGTCGTACATGGTGAGCAGGATCGTCGAGACGATGAGTTGCGGGTTCAGGTGCTTCTCGATCAGCTCGATGTTCTTCAACAGCTGACTCAGTCCCTCCAGCGCGTAGTACTCGCACTGAATCGGGATGAGAACCTCCCGAGCGGCGACGAACGCATTGATCGTGAGGAGCCCGAGGGACGGCGGGCAGTCGATGAAGACGTAGTCGTAGGGGTCCGCCATCTCCTTGATGTGCAGGTCCAGGGCGCGACGCAGTCGCTGTTCCCGGGCAACGAGCGAAACGAGTTCGATCTCTGCGCCGGCCAGGTGGATGGTCGCCGGTACACAGTACAGCGCCCCGAACTCCGGGCTCTTCTGCACAACGTCCACCATCGGCAGGTCATTGATGATGACGTCGTAAACACTCGAGGTCTCGGCGCGGTGCTCCACACCGAGCGCGGTGGAGGCGTTGCCCTGCGGGTCCAGGTCGATCACGAGAACACGCGCACCCTGGCGGGCCAACGCGGCGGCCAGGTTGACGGCGGTGGTGGTCTTGCCCACCCCACCCTTCTGATTGGAGATGGTGATCACCCGGGTGCTCTCGGGCTTGGGTAGCCTCTCGGCGGCGATCACCTGACGGCGGCGGGTCAGATCCGAGATCTCCCGCGCCAGGGGGGTGCTGTTGTCGACGCCGGAACCGGGAGTGCCGGTCTGCTGGTCTTCGCCGGGATGTTTCACGTGAAACCTTTGCGTTCGACGGTTGATGAGCCACCCGAAAGGGTGCCCCGGAGTTCTCCGCCCATGTTGCGCGGATGTTGCCGGGGACTAGTCCACTGTAGCCTTAATGACCCGCGTGACGTCCTCCAGCACACCCTCGCCGAGGGTGAGGACCTCCACATCGCGCAGGCGGAACTTCTTGATCGGCTTGGCGGCGTTGGCGATCTCCCCCGCGGCACCCGCGCCCTTCATCAGCACGAGTTCACCGCCGGAACGCAACAGTGGGGCCGTGAGGGGAATCAGGGTCTTGAACGCGCTCACGGCGCGGGCGGTGACCTGATCCAGGGGCGTATCCAGACGGATGTCTTCGGCGCGGGCCCGCTGCACCCGTGCGTTGGTGAGGCCGAGTGCGGCGATCTGGCCGGTCAACCACGCCACTCGGCGTTCCATCGGCTCGATGAGCACGAACGAGACATCGGGCCGCGCGATCGCCAGCACCAGACCCGGCAGCCCGGCGCCCGATCCCACGTCGCCGACCAGGCCGGGCTTCAGGAGTGGTGCTACCACGACGCAGTTCAGGATGTGCCGGCTCCACAACCGGGGAAGTTCGAGCGGACCGATCAGGCCGAGCTCCTCCCCCTGCTCGGCGAGGTGCCTGGTGAACTCTCGGGCGACCTCGATGCGGTCACCGAAGAGTCCAGCTGCAACGGCGGGCTCGGCCTCGAGGGTCTCAGTCATACTCGGTGTGGCTACGCTGCCGTGATGACGGTGTGACGGTCGCGACCTTCGCCCAGGGACTCGGAGACGTATCCGCGCTCCGAAACGATGTCGTGCACGAGTTTGCGCTCGTAGGACGACATCGGGGGGAGGGAAGCCTCCGTTGCGCCGCCTTCGATGCGCTCGATGGCGTGGCCGACGAGGTCGGTCAGCTCGGCCTCGCGGGCCTCGCGGGATCCGCCGATGTCGAGGATCAGCCTGGAGAAGGACCCGGTCTTGTTCTGCACGGCCAGTCGGGTGAGCTCCTGCAGGGCGTTCACGGTGTCGGGCTTGGACAGCAGGCGCAGGTTCTGCGGGTCAACCGAATTCACCGACAGGTAGGCCCGTCCGTTCCGGGCATCGATGTCGATGTCACCGTCGAGGTCGCAGATATCCAGGAACTCTTCAATGTAGTCCGCTGCGATGTCGCCTTCCTGCTCCAGCTGGCCGATGGTGGGAGCGGCGTCGGACGCGGCATCCGCGTTGATCACGTCGGTGTTCTCAGTCACGATGTCCATCCCTCTTACTTCTTGGGGCCGGTCTGCTTTTTGGCACGGTTCTTGCCAACGGGCTGCTGGCGCTGGGCCGGCTTCTTGGGCTCGTCGACAATGATGACGTCTCCGTCGGTTGCGATGAGCTTGCCCTTGCGGGCGAGCCGCTCTTCGCGGGCCTTGGCGGCCTCACTGCCCGGTGTGGGCATGTTTCGGATGACGAGGAACTGCTGGGCCATGGTCCAGATGTTCGAGGTGAGCCAGTAGAACATCACGCCGAGCGGGAAGGCCACACCGGAGAAGGCGAAGACCAGGGGCAGCAGGTACAGCATGATCTTCTGCTGCTTGAACATCGGGCTGGCCTTGGTCTCCGGCGACATGTTCTTGGAGACGATCTGCAGCTGGGTGATGAACTGCGACGCGGTCATCAGGACGACCATCGTGGCCGCGATGATCATGACGGAGAGATTGAAGTCCGCTCCGGAGGTCCACAGCGTCCACTGCTGGGCGAACGTGTCGTGCAGCGGGGCAACGCCGAACAGGTTGGCATTGCCGAAGCTGGTCGCCAGGGCCTGGTTGAGGGGGCCGACGCCGGCGTTGGAGCGCTGGGCGTCGTTGAGCACCGAGAACAGGGCGAAGAAGATCGGCATCTGCAGGAGCAGGGGCAGGCACGAGGCGAGCGGGTTGGTCCCGGTGCGCTTGTACAGCTCCATGGTCTCGCGGGACATGGCCTCGCGGGAGAACTGGTCCTTCTTGCCCTTGTACTTGTCCTGAATCTTCTTCAGCTGCGGCGCGACCTCGAGCATCTTGCGCTGGCTCTTGATCTGCTTCACGAAGATGGGGATCAGCGCAGCTCGCACCACGAGGACGAGGCCAACGATGGACAGCACCCAGGTGATGCCGTCGTTGTAGCCCATGCCGAGGTTGGAGAACAACCAGTGGAAGGCGACGAGCAGAAGCTCAACGGCCCACTTCAGCGGCCAGAGGATAGTACCTATGAGGTCCATACGTGCGGGTCAGCCCTTTCCGTGGCTAAAGGAACTACAAATCCAAACGACGTCACGGTGTAGCGACGGTGTCGTTTCAGGGGAACATCATCGATTCCGCCCTCAGCCCAAGGATGACAACGCAAGACCCGACGTGCGGCGAAAAAAGAGCCGACGATCAGGCCATATTCTTGGACGGCGCCGAGGGCGTACGCCGAACACGAGGGGTAGTACCGGCAAACATCGCCGTACAACGGTGAGATTACTGCGCGATAGACCCGCAGGAGGGCTACCCCGAGATTTCGGGGCAGCAATACCAACGTGAGGATCACCCTGTTCATCTCGCGCGCTGCCCCTTGACCAGTGCGGTCGACAGCTCGGCCACAAGATCGGGCCAGCTGGCGTGCACAGATGTCGGCAGTGCGCGAAAAACGATCTCCGTCCCGGCGGGAACGCCAGGAAGGAGATCGAAGCTTGCCGCTTTCAGACGACGACGCACGCGGTTTCGAACCACCGCGCCGCCCACGTTCTTGGCGACGATGAACCCGAACCGCACCGGGGTGGGTTCTGAGTTGCGGCGGAGGTACGCCACAGTGTGCGGGCCGACGACCCGCACACCTCGTCGAACGACAGCCTTATAGTCGCTCCCGCTCGTGATGCGATTGGCGTGAGCGAGCACGGGAGGTCTTACGCGGAGAGTTCGGTGCGACCCTTGCGACGACGAGCACCGAGGATGGCGCGTCCGGCGCGGGTGCGCATACGAAGACGGAAACCGTGCACCTTCGCGCGACGACGGTTGTTCGGCTGGAACGTTCTCTTGCTCATTGTTCAATCTCCACGTATTGGATCTCCGCAGGCCAAAACGAGCGGCCGGGAAAGAGTGAGGTAGCCCACGGGCTGGGGTCAACTGATTAAAACTACGGCTTCGCTCGCCCGTGGTCAAACTGACGACGCCCAAACGTTCGATTCTGCCCATTGAATTCCCATTTCCGGTACAGACACGCTGGCAATCTTCAAGCTAATTTGGCCTGACCGCCGGTCATTGACTACCGTGAGGACAAGTTATCCACAGGTTGTGGGTAAACCCTGAGAATCCAGTTGTTATTTGCCCACAGGCGGTGGATAACGTTGTGGATGAATCGCCCGATGGGCATTCTGTGTCCACCCGCGAAGGCTCTCTCAGGGCGGCAAACGTACAGATGAAGATTGTGGGAAACCATGCCAGACGGGGAACAGCCCATCAGCGAGACATGGCGGTCAGTTCTGACCATTCTGGAGTCGGACGACACGGTCACTCCGATGCTGTACGGCTTCCTGAACCTGGTCGAGCCCAAAGGCATCGCGGCCGGCACCTTCTACCTGGAAGTCCCGAACGAGTTCACCGCGAGCATGCTCAACGTGCGCATGCGGGTTCCCCTGCTCACGGCCATGGGCCAGCTCAGCGAATCGGTCGCGGTCACCACGTTCTACGTCGTGGTCAATCCCGAGCTCGAGCAGGAGTCCCTGCGCCCGGTTCAGGAACCCATCGAACGCCAGCCTGACATCGAGACGCCGGCCACGCCGCAGTCGGTTTTCGAAAGCACTCCCCCTGAGCGCCCCCACGACACCCGGCTGAACTCCAAGTACAGCTTCGACAACTTCGTCATCGGACAGTCCAACCGGTTCGCACATGCCGCGGCCGTCGCCGTTGCCGAGGCTCCGGCCAAGGCGTACAACCCGCTCTTCATCTACGGTTCCTCCGGCCTGGGCAAGACCCACCTGCTGCACGCCATCGGCCACTACGCGATGAGCCTGTATCCGGGCATCCGTGTGCGCTACGTCAGTAGCGAGGAATTCACCAACGACTTCATCAACTCGATTGCCAACAACCGCGGTTCCGCCTTCCAGAACCGGTACCGCAACATCGACATCCTGATGATCGACGACATCCAGTTCCTGCAGGGCAAGGCGGAGACCCAGGAAGCGTTCTTCCACACCTTCAACACCCTGCACGATCACAACAAACAGGTCGTCATCACCAGCGACCTGCCGCCGAAGGCCCTCACCGGGTTTGAAGACCGCATGCGGTCGCGCTTCGAGTGGGGCCTGATCACGGATGTCCAGGCTCCTGACCTGGAGACCCGCATCGCGATCCTCCGCAAGAAGGCGCAGAGCGAGAAGCTGCAGGTTCCGCACGACATTCTCGAGTTCATGGCGTCGAAGGTGTCGTCGAACATCCGCGAACTCGAGGGCACGCTGATCCGGGTCACCGCGTTCGCGAGCCTGAACCGCACCCCGGTGGACATGAACCTCGTGCAGACGGTGTTGAAGGACGTGATCACCCTCGATGAGGACAACGTGATCGCTCCGGTGGACATCATCACGAACACCGCGGACTACTTCAAGCTCACCGTCGACGACCTGTACGGTTCGTCACGTTCGCAGGCTGTGGCCACCGCACGACAGATCGCAATGTACCTGTGCCGGGAACTGACAAATCTCTCGCTCCCCAAGATCGGCCAGCTGTTCGGCAACCGCGACCACACGACGGTGATGTACGCGAACAAGAAGATCAGCGAGCTCATGAAGGAACGCCGATCCATCTACAACCAGGTGACGGAACTGACAAACCGCATCAAGCAGGATCACCGCTACAAGTAAGAGAAAATTTTTTTGTGTTTCGTACCTGTGGATAACCCTGTGGAAACTGCCCGGACAACTTGGCACAATCTGTAGAAACGCACGGCTCGCTTGTGAAAACTCGGAATTAAAGAAACAAGTTCGTGTCATTCATTGGGCTTACCGCTCACAGGGCGTCCACAAGTTACAAGTTTGTAGTTCCCAGTCGCTGAGCGCTATCCACCGAGTTATCCACAGTTTCCACAGCGGTTAAGAAGATTAACGATTAACTTCATTAGCTCCAGGTCCAACAACCTTTACTCGCCGAGGCTCACAAGAAATGGGCAGCGGATAAACCCGACTAGCATTGAGGCCGTATCCAGGTCTCCACCGACAGGAGTGACTTCGTGAGATTTCAGGCCAATCGGGATGTCTTCAGCGAAGCCGTATCTTTCGCTGTCAAGCTCCTTCCCCAACGCACCACCCTGCCCATTTTGAGCGGCGTCTTAATCGAAGCGACAGAGACCGGCCTGATCCTGTCCTCGTTCGACTACGAAGTGTCGGCCCAGACCGAGATCGCCGCCGATGTCGAAGAGACCGGCAAGGTGCTCGTCTCCGGACGCCTTCTGGCCGAGATCGCCAGCCGGATGCCGAACGCTCCGGTGCGGTTTTCCACCAACGAGTCCCGCATCACCGTGAGCTGCGGTACCGCGAACTTCACCCTGCTGTCTATGCCGGTAGAGGAATATCCAAGTATTCCCCAGGTCAGCGCCCAATCCGGCCTGGTACCCGCCGAGGAATTCGCCGCGGCAGTCTCGCAGGTCGCTGTCGCCGCATCCCGCGATGACGTCACCCCGGTGATCACCGGCGTGCAGCTGCAGATCACCGAGAACAGCATCAGCCTCGTCGCAACCGACCGGTACCGTGTCGCCGTTCGCGAGATCGACTGGGACCCGGGAGCCAACCAGGCCCAGGAACCGATCACGGCCCTGGTGCCGGCGCGGACCCTGCAGGAGGTCGGTAAGACCTTCGGCCACAGCGGCACGATCTCGGTGGCCATCACCAACACCGACGACCGCGAACTGATCGCCTTCACCGCGGACAAAAAAACCGTCACGTCGCTGCTGATCAAGGGCAACTACCCGCCGGTGCGTCGCCTGTTCCCGGACAACGTCGACAACTACGCCGTGATGAACACCGCCGAACTGATCGAGGCCACCCGCCGCGTGCAGCTGGTGCTGGAGCGGGAGGCGGCCCTGCGGTTCAGCTTCACTTCCGACGGTCTCACCCTCGAGGCCATCGGCTCGGAGCAGGCCCAGGCCTCTGAGACCATCGACGCGATCCTCGCCGGCGGCGACACCGTCGTCTCTCTCAAGCCGCAGTTCCTGCTGGACGGCCTCGGCGCCGTGCACTCCGAGTTCGTGCGCATCTCTTTCACCAAGACCGAGAACCCCAACAAACCGGGACCCGTGCTCATCACGAGCCAGACGTCGCGCGAGCAGCCGGGCGCCGACAGCTACCGGTACCTGCTGCAGCCGAACCTGCTCCTGCGCTAACCCGCCGGCCTCACCAGCACGACACGAACCACGAAGGACTGCCATGCACATCGGAATCGTCGGCCTGGGCAAAATGGGCGCCAACATGCGCGACCGCCTGCGCGCCGCCGGTCTGACCGTCACCGGCTACGACCGCAATCCCGAGGTTTCCGACGTCGCCGGCACCGCCGAGCTGGTCGAGGCGATCCCGTCTCCCCGGCTGGTCTGGGTCATGGTTCCGGCCGGAGCCATCACCACCGCGGTGATCGCGGACCTGGCCACGAAGCTCTCCCCCGGCGACCTGGTCATCGACGGCGGCAACTCCAGGTTCACCGACGACTTCACCCATGAAGCGCTGCTCGCCGAAAACGGGATCCACTACGTCGACGCCGGTGTTTCCGGTGGGGTCTGGGGTCTCACCAACGGATTCGGCCTCATGGTCGGCGGTTCCGCCGCCGATGTGGAAACGGCCATGCCGGTCTTCGACGCGCTGCGTCCGGAGGGCCCGCGCGAAGAAGGCTTCGTGCACGCCGGCAAGGTCGGCGCCGGTCACTACGCCAAAATGGTGCACAACGGCATCGAATACGCGCTGATGCAGGCCTATGCCGAGGGCTACGAACTGCTGGAGAAGCGCGACGACCTCATCCAGGATGTGCCCGGCATTTTCACGGCCTGGCAGCGCGGCACCGTCGTGCGGTCCTGGCTGCTCGAACTCCTGGTGCGTGCCCTCAAGGACGACCCGCAGCTGGGCGACATCGAAGGCTACGTCGAAGACTCCGGCGAGGGACGCTGGACCATCGAAGAAGCCATCAACAATGCCGTTCCGGTGCCCGCGATCAGCGCGTCGATCTTCGCCCGGTTCGCCTCCCGCCAGGATGATTCCCCGGCCATGAAGGCGGTGGCCGCGCTGCGCAACCAGTTCGGTGGGCATGCCATAAAGAAGGCAGACTGATCCCGAGTGCGGGTCACACACCTCTCCCTCACTGACTTCCGCAACTATGCGCAAGCCGAAGTCCCGTTCGGCCCCGGACCCAACCTGATCGTCGGCCGAAACGGCCAGGGCAAGACAAATCTGGTCGAGGCGCTCGGATTCCTCAGCACCCTGAGCTCGCACCGGGTGTCCCAGACCGGGGCGATGGTGCGCTCCGGCGCAGAATCCGCGATCATCCGCGCACGCCTTGAGTACAACGGCCGGGACATCCTCGCTGAGGTGCAGATCAACCGGTCCGGACTCAACCGGGCCCAGATCAACCGGTCGGTCATCAAGACCCGGGAACTTCCCCGCTATTTCTCCAGCGTGCTGTTCGCACCGGAAGACCTTGCCCTGGTGCGCGGCGACCCGTCCGGTCGTCGACGATTCCTCGACCAGTTGCTGGTGTTGCGGAGCCCCAGACTCTCCGGGGTGCTTGCCGACTATGACCGGGTGCTGAAACAACGCAATACCCTGCTCAAGTCCGCCAGGGCCTCCGGTTTGAAGACCACCCAGCTGGGCACCCTCGATATCTGGGACGAACGGCTGGTGGCACTGGGCTCCGAGATCATCGATGCCCGCGCGGATCTGGTGGCTGAGTTGATGCCGCCGCTGCAAAAGGCGTACAAATCGGTTGCCGGCGCGGATCACGGGCCGAACCTGGTCGCGTCGCTGAGCATTCTCGGTGCCGATGAGGAAGCCGACGAGACCGCCTCCCCCGCCGCAGCTTCGCCGAGTGCGAGCTCCGGTTCCGCGACGGCCGACACCTTCCGCACCGCGCTGGCCGGTCTGCGGCGCAAGGAACTGGACCGCGGAATGACCCTGGCCGGACCGCACCGTGACGATCTGGTCTTCGAACTCAACAATCTGCCGGCCAAGGGCTATGCCAGCCACGGCGAATCCTGGTCCTTCGCGCTTGCGCTCAAACTCGCGTCGGCGGAGCTGCTCCGGCGAGATTCGTCCAGTGGTGACCCGGTGCTGATCCTCGACGATGTGTTCGCCGAGCTCGACCAATCTCGCCGCCGGCGCCTCGCCGAAGCCGTCACCGGCTACGAACAGGTTCTGATCACGGCCGCCGTCTTCGAAGACGTCCCTGCGGTGCTCGCTGCCCATGCCATCCACATCCACGCCGGCGCCGTGGTCGCTGCGCCCGAGGCCGAGAGCGGGACGGTCCGTGGCTGAACACAGTGAAGCCGCCAAGGTCTACCTCCGGTTCAAGGATGTCTTCGGCGACCCGAACGCGAAGCGAACCCGCGCCAGGCGCAAGGCCAGCCCTCAAATCGGGTCGAGCGTGCCGTTCGGCGCCGGCCGGGACCCGCGGGGACTGGGCGAAACCATCAATTCGCTCACCGCGCAGCTGGGCTGGAATTCACCGATGGCCCAGTCGGACCTGCTCGGGTCCTGGATCGAACTCGCCGGTGAGGAAACCGCGAAACACTCCACCCCGGCCGGTATCGACGAGGGCATCCTGACCGTGCACTGCGAGTCGACGGCGTGGGCGACTCAGCTGCGCATGATGCGGGTGGAAATCATGACTCAGATCATGCAGAAGTTCCCGGATGCCGGCATCGCCGCAATTCGTTTTCAAGGACCCAACGCCCCCTCCTGGAAAAAGGGTCCCAGATCAATCCCAGGGCGTGGTCCACGCGATACCTATGGCTAGGTAGCCAAAACAGGTCACCCTTACGAATAAAACGCGTCAAACGGCGGTTTTGGCCGTTGGGGCTTGGGGTGTTTGGTAGGCTGAGGGGTCGCCTGTGCGACGGTCAGGAGCCCAATTTCACATGACAATTGAACCGAAAACTGAGCCGGAGCAGCACGCTTACGGCGCAGAAGACATCCAGGTTCTCGAAGGCCTCGAAGCTGTTCGCAAACGACCCGGAATGTACATCGGTTCAACCGGTCCACGCGGTCTGCACCACCTGGTCTACGAGATCGTCGACAACTCCGTCGACGAGGCCCTGGCCGGCTATTGCGACACCATTGACATCCGTATTCTTCCCGATGGCGCCGTGCGCGTGCAGGACAACGGTCGAGGTATCCCTGTCGATATCCACAAGGCGGAAGGCAAGTCCACCGTCGAGGTCGTCCTGACCGTGCTGCATGCCGGTGGAAAGTTCGGGGGCGGCGGTTACGCGGTCTCCGGAGGACTCCACGGCGTCGGCAGCTCGGTGGTCAACGCGCTCTCCAGCCGCCTCGAGGTCGAGGTGCGCCGGCAGGGCCATGTGTGGCGCCAGAGCTTCCACGACGGTGTGCCCAACGAGTCACTGCACCAGGACGAGGTCTCCGACGAGACCGGGACCACGATCACCTTCTGGCCGAGTTCGGAGACCTTCGAGACGACGGTCTTCGACTACGAAACCCTGCGCGCGCGCTTCCAGCAGATGGCGTTCCTCAACAAGGGTCTGCGCCTCACGCTCACCGACGAGCGTGCGGACAGCTTGGACGCCGAGGACAAGCCGCTCAGCAACAGCTTCATGTACGAGCAGGGCCTGATGGACTACGTGGCCTACCTCAACCGGGCCAAGAAGGCCGAACTGGTCAACGAGGAGATCATCTCCTTCGAGTTCGAGGACACCGAGAAGAAGATCGCCCTCGAAGTGGCTATGCAGTGGACCACCGCGTACACCGAGAGCGTGCACACCTACGCGAACACCATCAACACCCACGAGGGCGGTACCCACGAAGAAGGCTTCCGCGCGGCGCTGACCACCCTGGTGAACAAGTACGCGCGTGAAAAAGGCATCCTGAAGGAGAAGGACGACAACCTCTCCGGCGACGACGTGCGCGAAGGCCTCACCGCCGTCGTCTCGATCAAGCTCGCCGAACCGCAGTTCGAGGGCCAGACCAAGACCAAGCTGGGTAACACCGAGGCCAAGGCATTCGTGCAGCGGGTCGTCGGCGACCAGCTTTCCGACTGGTTCAACCGCAACCCGGTTCAGGCCCGCGAGATCATCCGCAAGTCGCTGCAGGCCGCGACCGCCCGGATGGCCGCCCGCAAGGCCCGCGAGACCGCCCGACGGAAGGGCCTGCTCGAGGGTGGCGGCATGCCGGGCAAGCTCAAGGACTGCCAGAGCAAGGACCCCGCCGCCTCAGAGATCTTCATCGTGGAGGGCGACTCGGCCGGCGGCTCTGCCGTGCAGGGCCGCAACCCGGAGACCCAGGCGATCCTGCCCCTGCGCGGCAAGATCCTCAACGTGGAGAAGGCGCGCCTGGACCGTGCCCTCGGCAACGCCGAAGTGCAGGCGATGATAACGGCGTTCGGCGCCGGCATCGGTGAAGACTTCAACCAGGACAAGGTGCGCTACCACAAGATCGTGCTGATGGCCGATGCCGATGTCGACGGCCAGCACATCACCACCCTGCTGCTCACCCTGCTCTTCAGGTACATGCGTCCGCTGATCGACCTCGGCTACGTGTACCTCGCGCAGCCGCCGCTGTACCGACTCAAGTGGTCCAACTCCGCCCACGAGTACGTGTACTCGGATGCGGAGCGGGACGCCCTGCTCGCCGACGGCGCGGCCGCCGGCAAGCGGATCCCCAAGGACAACGGCATCCAGCGCTACAAGGGCCTGGGTGAGATGGACTACAAGGAGCTGTGGGAAACCACGATGGCTCCCGAGTCCCGCACCCTGCTCCAGGTGACCCTGGACGACGCGGCAGCCGCCGACGAGATTTTCTCCACCCTGATGGGCGAAGACGTCGAATCCCGACGCAACTTCATCCAGAAGAACGCGAAGGACGTGCGTTTCCTTGACATCTGACGACACCACAGGCACCACGCCCGAAGCCCCCGACGCGGCCAGCGTCGCGGCAGCTGCCGCGCACCTCACCCAGCACGGCAAGATCGACCAGGTCGACCTGCAGCTGGAAATGCAGCGCTCCTACCTCGACTACGCCATGAGCGTCATCGTCGGGCGCGCGTTGCCGGACGTGCGTGACGGCATGAAGCCCGTGCACCGCCGCGTGATCTACGCCATGTACGACGGCGGCTACCGCCCCGACAAGGCGTTCTCCAAGTGCGCCCGCGTCGTCGGCGACGTGATGGGCCAGTTCCACCCGCACGGTGACTCCTCGATCTACGACGCACTCGTGCGCCTGGTGCAGCCGTGGAGCCTGCGGTACCCGCTGGCACTCGGCCAGGGCAACTTCGGCTCCCCCGGCAACGACGGCGCCGCCGCCCCGCGATACACCGAAACCAAGATGGCTCCGCTGGCCCTCGAAATGGTCCGCGACATCGACGAAGACACCGTCGACTTCCAGGACAACTACGACGGCCGGACCCTCGAGCCCACGGTGCTGCCCGCCCGCTTCCCCAACCTGCTGGTGAACGGCTCCGTCGGCATCGCCGTCGGTATGGCTACCAACATCCCGCCGCACAACCTGCGCGAGGTCGCCGCCGGCGCCCTGTGGTACCTCGAGAATCCCGACGCCAGCCGCGACGAGCTGCTCGAAGCGCTGATCCAGCGCATCAAGGGCCCTGACTTCCCCACCGGCGCGCAGATCCTGGGCATCAAGGGCATCCAGGACGCCTACCGCACCGGACGTGGCTCGATCACGATGCGCGCCGTGGTGAGCATCGAGGAACTGCAGGGTCGCACCTGCCTGGTGATCACCGAACTGCCGTACCAGGTGAACCCGGACAACCTGGCGATCAAGATTGCCGACCTGGTCAAGGACGCCAAAATCACCGGCATCGCCGACATCCGCGACGAGACCAGCGGCCGTACCGGTCAGCGCCTCGTTATCGTGCTCAAGCGCGACGCTGTGGCCAAGGTCGTGCTGAACAACCTCTACAAGCACACCCCGCTGCAGGAGAACTTCGGCGCGAACATGCTCGCGATCGTCGACGGCATCCCGCGCACCCTGGCCTTGGACGGCTTCATCACCGCCTGGGTGTCGCACCAGATCGACGTCATCGTTCGCCGTACCCAGTTCCGGTTGAACAAGGCTGAGGCGGATGCGCACATCCTGCGCGGCTACCTCAAGGCGCTCGACGCGCTCGACGAGGTCATCGCCCTGATCCGCCGCTCCCCCACCGTGGACGACGCCCGTGAGGGTCTGATGGACCTGTTGACGGTCGACAGGCTCCAGGCCGACGCCATCCTGACGATGCAGCTGCGCCGCCTTGCCGCTCTCGAGCGACAGAAGATCATCGACCAAGCCGCCGAACTCGAACTGCAGATCGTCGAATTCAAGTCGATCCTGGCCAGCCCCGAGCGTCAGCGCACCATCGTGAGCACCGAGCTCGGTGAGATCACCGATAAGTTCGGTGACGACCGCCGCACCGAGATCATGTTCGGCTTCGACGGCGACATGTCGGTCGAGGACCTCATCCCCGAAGAGGAGATGGTGGTCACCGTCACCCGCGGCGGCTACATCAAGCGCACCCGCAGCGACAACTACCGCAACCAGCACCGCGGCGGCAAGGGCGTCAAGGGCGCCCAGCTGCGCGCCGACGACGTGGTCGAGCACTTCTTCGTCACCACGACCCACCACTGGCTGTTGTTCTTCACGAACACCGGCCGGGTCTACCGGGCCAAGGCCTATGAAGCTCAGGAATCCGGTCGGGACGCCAAGGGCCAGCACGTGGCCAACCTGCTCGCGCTGCAGCCGGGCGAGGAGATCGCCCAGATCCTGGACATCCGGGACTACGGCGTGGCCCAGTACCTCACCCTGGCCACCCGTGACGGCCTGATCAAGAAGACCGCGCTCAGCGAGTACGACACCAACCGCACCGGCGGCATCATCGCGATCAAGCTGCGCGAGGGCGACGAACTCGTCTCCGCGCTGCTCGTCGACGAGGATTCCGATCTGCTGCTGGTGTCGAAAAAGGGCATGTCCATCCGGTTCACCGCCTCCGACGAGGCGCTGCGCCCGATGGGCCGCAGCACCTCGGGCGTGATCGGTATGCACTTCCGTGGCCAGGACACCCTGTTGGACGCGTCCGTGGTTTCCGACGACGGGTTTGTGTTCGTCGTCACGGAGGGCGGCTACGCCAAGCGCACCGCCGCCGACCAGTACCGCCTGCAGAACCGCGGCGGACTGGGCATCAAGGTGGCCAAGTTGAACGATGACCGCGGCGATCTGGTCGGTTCTCTCATCGTCGACGAGGAGGACGAAGTCCTTGTGGTCCTTGCCAGTGGCAAGGTGGTACGCTCTGACGTCGCCGAAGTGCCGGCCAAGGGCCGGGATACCATGGGCGTCGTTTTTGCAAAGTTCGCGACCGAAGATCGAATCATCGCCATCGCGAAGAACACCGAACGCAATCTGGTCGCCCTCGAAATCGAGGCGGCCACCGAGATTGATTCGGGGAAAGTAGAATCAGCAGATGAGTAGTGTTGCCGAGAAACTGGCCAAAAAGTCGAGTCGGGGTGCAATGTCGTCCAAGCAGGTACGTCTGAAGCTCGTTTACATCGACTTCTGGTCGGCCGTCAAGCTGTCCTTCCTGATCGCCGTGTGCCTGGCCGTGGTGACCATCGTCGCCACGTTCCTCACCTTCACGGTCCTCAATGGAACAGGCATCTTCACCCAGATCGACGCCCTGTACACGGATATCGCCGGGAGCGCGTCTGAGCTCACGACAATCCTGTCGATCGGCAACGTGATGGGCTTCGCCGTGGTCGTCGCCGTCATCAACACCGTCGTCGTCACCGCGCTGGGCGCAATCTTCGCCGTACTGTACAACCTGAGCGTCAAGGTCACCGGAGGCCTGCTCGTCGGATTCACCAACAACTGACGGATGTGTGCCCAATCGATGGTCGCTTGCGGCCTCGATTGGGACTTTTCGCCAGTTTCCGTTAGTCTGAAACCTGCCCAATGGGGGGATATAGCTCAGTTGGTTAGAGCGCTTCGCTGATAACGAAGAGGTCCCAGGTTCAAATCCCGGTATCCCCACGCAGTACCTCAACACCGTGTCCGTAAACACCGTGTACTTCATAGCCTTACATCTCCGCCAGATCCTCACCCGTGAAGATCCGGTTCGGGGCCATAGCTCAATTGGTAGAGCGCCTGCTTTGCAAGCAGGAGGTCCGGGGTTCGATTCCCCGTGGCTCCACAGAAGAAAACCCCCCCAGTCGGCACTGCCGGCCGGGGGGTTTTTTGATTGTCCCCTCTTCGGGCCCCCAGTGGGCCTCTGTACACCGCAGGATGCGCCCAGGCCAGCCGCGTCCATGCCGGCATGCGCGTCCGCTCACACCAGCACTCAGCGCCGTTGAAGGTATGGTCGGGCGAAGCAGCACAAAAAGGGGCCCCCGTCGTATGACGGGGGCCCTCTTCTGTAAAGTGCCGGAGCTAGATGTCCGAGGACTTCTCGATCGGCGAGTCAAGCAGCGACTCGTCTTCGGAGACCCACAACTCATCGTCGGCACGGAAGGTCTGCCAAATGGCGTAGGCGACCCCGGCGGCGGCAGCGATGCCGACTCCGATGGCGATGTACGTGCCCGCGCCCAGACCCTGCTTCTCAATCACGACGGGCTTCTGGAAGCGAACCCGGTTGAGAGCGGCGATGCGCGCGTCCTTGGCGATATCCCCCACCGACATGACAGTGCCCAGTGCGGTTCCGATCCCCGGCAGAACCTTGTCAGTGACCTGGTGGCGTACGCCACCGGCAAAATCTTGGGTAGCGTGCACGCCGGGGAGCAGGTAGTGCTCGTATCCCTGGCGAACGCGGGGTACAACTTCTTCACGAGTGAGCACACCAGCCTGACGGCCGGCTTCACGTGCAATCTCGTTGGCGCGGTCGAGAACTTCCTGCTGATTACTCCACAGTTCGTCCGCGCTCTTGCGCAGACGAGTGAGTTCCTTTCGGCGCTTGCGTGACAGGCTCATCTGGACCCTCCATCGTTTCTTGTGGTGAACACTGCCCATCTTGCCACTGAATACCCTGTGAGCGCTCTGAATGCCTGACCGGCATACGGATTCGGATAAAGCTGCTGTGCAAGAATTGTGCCTATGTCTAAGCACACTGCCGTCGCCACGCTCAATACCACCCTCGGACCCATCAAGGTCAACCTCTTCGGGAACCACGCTCCGAAGACCGTCAAGAACTTCGTCGGCCTCGCCACCGGCGAAATCGAGTGGAAGCACCCGGCCACGGGAAAGACCTCCAACGACCCGCTGTACAACGGGACCGTCTTCCACCGCATCATCAAGGACTTCATGATCCAGGCCGGCGACCCGCTGGGCCAGGGCACCGGCGGACCGGGCTTCCAGTTCGACGACGAGATCAACCCCGAACTCGACTTCACCCAGCCGTACGTCCTCGCCATGGCCAACGCCGGCATCCAGGGCGGCCGCGGCACCAACGGTTCGCAGTTCTTCATCACCGTCGTGCCCACCACCTGGCTGCAGGGTAAGCACAGCATCTTCGGCGCCGTCGAGGACGAGGCGTCCCGCGCGATCGTCGAGCAGCTTGCGGCCGTGCCGACCGATGGCCGCGACCGTCCGCTCACCGACGTCGTCATCGAGAGCATCACCGTCGAGCAGGTCTAGGACCACCAGCTCATGAGCCTGCCCGGAACCGCCGCCAACTTCTGTTACCGGCATCCGGGCAGGCAGAGTTTTATCCTCTGTCAGCGCTGTGGACGCACCATCTGCCCCGAGTGCCAGACCCAGGCCGCCGTCGGTGTCATCTGCCCCGAGTGCATGCGCGAGCAGCGCCAGAGCGCGCCCCGCACCAAGTCGGCCGCCCGCACCCGGCTCGGCCGCATGACCGCTGCCGGTGAGCCGGTGGTCACCTATTCGATCATCGCCCTGACCGTCGTGGTTTTCCTGCTGCAGCTCGTTCCCGGGCTCGATGTCACCAACCGGCTGCTCTACGCCGGCCTGTACTCCTACCCGGTCGCCTTCGAACCGTGGCGGATGTTGACCAGCATTGTTGTGCACTCCACGGGGTTCTTTTTCCACGTGCTCCTGAACATGTACACCCTGTGGATCTTCGGCCAGATCCTCGAGCGGATGCTCGGACGCGGCCGATTCCTCACGCTCTACCTGCTCAGCGGCCTGGCCGGTTCGCTGGGCGTGCTGTTCCTGGCCGACCCGCGCGTGGCCGTGGTGGGCGCCTCCGGGGCGATCTTCGGCCTGATGGGCGCGTTCCTGGTCATCCAGCGAAAGCTCGGCGGCAACGCCACCCAACTGTTGATCCTGGTGGGGATCAACCTGGTGATCGGCTTCCTGCCCGGGCTCAACGTCGCCTGGCAGGCCCACGTGGGTGGTCTCATCGGCGGTGCCGTCATCGGCCTGATCTACGTGCAGACCCGCCAGCGCAGTAAGCGGACCCTGCAGTTCGCCCTGATCGGCGGTTTCGCTGCCCTGCTGGTGGCGTTGAGCCTGACCAAGCTGTTCGTCTAGGCGGCCCGGCGACTGAGTTTCCCCAGGGTTATCCACACCCCGGGAGAAAGTTATCCACAGGAGTTTCCACATTGGGGATAATTACACTGCTGTAATTGACTACCCGAACGGGTGGTTAATTCACGCGGAACGGGTGGTGAACAACCGGGCTCAGCGCCAGCGGGTGGTCATCAGGAAGCCGATGAAGGCGATCCCGAAACCGACGAGGATGTTCCACGATCCGAACGCTGCGACGGGTAGGGCGCCCTGGCTCACGTAGAAGACGATGATCCAGGCCAGCCCGATGAGCATGAAACCGAACATCACGGGCTTGAACCAGACGGCGTTCGGGGCTTCCTCGCCCGCGCGGGCCTCGGGGCGGGCGGGCTTGGTTCGGGGATTTGTGCGTGCCATGCCTGCGATTCTAGCGTCACTGCCTGCGCGGGCCTGCCGGAACTGTCGGCAGATCACCATGTGCGCCCCGATTAGAATCGACTGCATGACCGAGTCGGCCAAGACCGAAGTTCCGGCCCTGCGCGGGCGGAGAGCCCTTCGCGGGCCGAAGGCGCGGGTGCGCCCCCGGGTGAGCGTGTTCGGCGTCCTCGGTGAACTGCTGATCACGGGCGGCGTGCTCGTGCTGCTCTTCCTGGGTTGGCAGCTCTGGTGGAACGACGCCGTGATGGCTGCCTCCCAGTCGCGTGCGGCGGAGTCGATCAGCCAGGGCTGGGTCGAAGACGTCAAGCCAGACCCGGCACCGGCTCCGGCTGCCGAGACGGGGTTCGGCGATCCCGTGGTTGCGACGGCCCCCGGTGATCAGACGGCCTTCGCCGTGCTGTACGTGCCGCGCTTCGGCGACACCTACAAGCGCACCATCGCCGAGGGCATCGGCACCAATGTACTGAACAGCCCCGACCTCGGCATCGGCCACTACCCGGGCACCCAGATGCCCGGGGAGGTGGGTAACTTCGCGATCGCCTCCCACCGCAGTGCCAATGGCGGCGGGATGCACCTGATCAACGAGCTGCAGCTGGGCGATGCGATCTACGTGCAGACCGCCGACGGCTACTACACCTACAGGTTCCGGGACATGGAGTACGTGCCGCCGAGCGCCGTCGAGGCCATCGCACCGGTCCCGCACGACCCTGACGGCACACCGGTGGACCGGCTGATCGCCCTCACCACCTGCAACCCGCTGTTGTCCACCGCTGAACGGATCATCGCTTACGGTGTGTTCGAGTCCTGGCAGCCGACCTCGGCCGGGCCGCCGACCGAGCTGGCGGCTCTGCTCCCCGCCGCTTAGCGGCCCCTCCCTCCACCCGCGACACAGAAGACCGAAGGAACATCCGATGTACGCAGCAATCTGGCGCCTGATGCCCGGACCGGTCTGGGTGCGCATCCTGCTCGTTCTGGTGCTCCTGGCCGCGGTGCTCTATTCCCTCGCCACCTGGGTATTTCCCTGGGTCGACACGATGGTCAACAACCAGGAAGTGACGGTGGGCGTCCCATGACCCGCATCCTTGTAATCGACAATTACGACAGCTTCGTCTACACCCTCAACGGATACCTGCGGGAGCTGGGCGCCGAGACCGAGGTCGTGCGCAACGACGCCTTCCCGGCAACGGATGTGGCCGCCCGCCTCGCCGAGTTCGACGGGGTGCTCGTCTCCCCCGGCCCCGGCAAGCCGTCCGACGCCGGGGTATCGATCGCGGCGGTGGAAGCGGCCCTCGCGACCAATCAGCCGTTGTTCGGGGTGTGCCTGGGCCACCAGGCCATCGCCGAGGCCTTCGGTGCGACAGTCACCAACGCCGAAGAGCTCATGCACGGCAAGACCTCGCAGATCACTCACGACGGCAGCGAGTTCTACGACGGGGTGCCCCAGCCCTTCACGGCCACCCGGTACCACTCCCTGGCCGTGGTGGACGGAACCGTCCCCAGCGATCTGGTGGTGACCTCCCGCACCCAGGGCGGAGTGATCATGGGACTGCGGCACGTCTCGGCGCCGATCCTCGGGGTGCAGTTCCATCCGGAGTCGGTGCTGACGGAGGGGGGCTACCTGATGGTGGCCAACTGGCTGGCGCTGGCCGGCCTGCCGGATGCGCGCGAGACGGCCAAGCACCTCACCCCGATGCTCAAGCTCAACTGACGGCTCCGCGGCCCCAGGTGGTCCGGACAGGATCGAGGGCGTGCCCAGTGCAGGTTGAGCCTGTCGAGCCTGTCGAGCCTGTCGAGAGACCCGGTGAGACGGCCTGCGCGGCGTTGGCGGCTGGTTAGCCGGCGCAGTAGGTCAGGACGACCTCGGACTTCTGCGGCACATCGCCGGGTGGCAGCGACTGCTTGGTGACCGGTGAGCCGTCGGCGCTGTCACAGGTGTAGTCGGGCTCGAGCTCCAACTCCAGTTGCGTGTTGTCGGATTGCAGGAGCGCGGTGGCCGCGGTGAGGGCCTGGCCGACGACGTTGGGCATGGTCACCAGGCCGCTGGACACCGTGAAGTCCACCGTGGAGCCGACCGGCGTCTTCTCTTCCGGAGCCGGGATGGTCTTCAGCACGATGCCCTCCGGAACGTCCGGAGAGTTCTCGGTGGTCACCGAGCCAGACACGAAGCCGCGTTCGGTGAGGAACGGTTCGGCCGCGGCGAACGGCTGCGTGGTGGTATCCGGCATATCGACAAGCTCAGCGCCAGACGACACGTAGACCTTGACGACGGTGGCCGGCGGTGCGATGGTGCCGGACGGCGGATCGGTGCGGATGACCTCGTCCTTGGCCACGGTGGGACTGCTCTCTTCGGCCTTCGTGGCGGCGAGATCCAATTCCAGCAACGCATCCTGAGCGTCGTCGTAGCTGAAGCCGGTGAGGACCGGAACCCGGCGGGACGTGTCGGGCAGGTTGTTGCTGGGGGTGAGGCTCAGCGCCCAGAACATCACGGCGATGACGATGACGATGACACTGACGATGCCGGCCCAGATCCAGATCACCGGGGGGCGACGCTGGGTACGGTCCATGGTCTGGTCTTCGGCAAGCTGTTTGAGGGCGAGCTCCGAACTCGATTCCACCTCTGGAGGCGCGCCGAACAGACCGCCGGCGACATCGTCCGCCGGGCGTTTCACGGGAATGTGGCCGGCGCCGGCCGTTTCGACGTCGTTGCGGAACTCGACGGCGCTCTGGTAGCGGCCGAAGCGGTCCTTGGCCAGGGCGTGTACCACTACCGTATCCAGCGCGGGGGACACCTTGGGGTTGATGGAACTGGGCTTGACCGGGGCTTCGCTGACATGCTGGTACGCCACGGCGACGGGGGTGTCGCCCCGGAACGGTGGGCGGCCCGTAAGCATTTCGAAGAGCACCACACCGCTGGAGTACAGGTCGGTGCGGGCATCCACCGACTCGCCCTTGGCCTGCTCGGGGGAGAAGTACGAGGCGGTGCCGAGGATGGCGGTGGTCTGGGCGACCGTCGTGGCGGAGTCGGAGATGGCCCGGGCGATACCGAAGTCCATCACCTTGACCTGGCCGGCCTTGGTGATCATGATGTTGCCGGGCTTGATGTCCCGGTGCACCACACCGGCACGGTGCGAGTACTCCAGGGCGGTCAGGACCCCGTCGATGATGCGCACGGCCTCGACGGAGTCGATCGGACCCTCACGGATGATGTCCTTGAGCAGACGCCCGTCGACGAACTCCATGATGATGAACGGGATCTGCGATTCGTTGCCGTTGTCCTCGGTGATGGTTTCTTCGCCGGCGTCGAAGACCCGAACGATCGTCGGGTGCGCCATTCGCGCGGCGGCCTGGGCTTCCTGGCGGAACCGGGTGCGGAAGGCGGGGTCCGCGGCGAGGGAGGACTTGAGGAGCTTGATGGCCACCGTGCGGCCGAGCCTGGAGTCGGTGCCGATGTGCACGTCGGACATGCCTCCGCGGCCGATCGACGCCCCCACGCGGTATCGACCAGCAAGCAGACGGCCCTCATCACTCAATGCAAAACTCCCTGCTCGCGGACAATGTTGATCATTTTAGTCAAGATCCGGTGGGCGCCGGCGGGCGCCCACCGGGTGCACCTACCCTGCAGGCGTGGTGGGGGTCGGGACGGGCACAACCGGCGCCGTCACGGTGACCGTGCTCGCGCCCGAGTAGTCGGAGGCCGTCTCGCCGCAGAAGTACCGGAACTTCACGGTGAAGTTTCCGGTGCCCGCCGTGACGGTGGTCGTGGTCGTGTCCGGCCCGGTGCGAGCGGGGGAGGAGACCCCGTTGCCCTCGGCGAGCAGCTCGTAACCGGAGAGCTCCTGGCCGGCCGGGCAGGACTGCCCCGGCCAGGTGACCGTGACGGTACCGGCGGGAGCGACGGTGGACGGCGTGGCCGACGGCGTGCCTGAGGGCGCGTCGGGGAGCGCGGGAATGAAGTCGGAATAGACCCGCACCTCGATCGGCGTGCCCTCGGCGACCCGACCCGTGGGGTTGATCCCGTAGACCCTGTCGACCTGGTCGGCGTCGGGCGCGGCCTTGTCCGCCACCACGTTGGCGCTGAGACCGAGCTCGCTGAGCCGGTCCCGTGCCTCGGAGCTGGTCATACCGAGGAACTCGTTCTGGTCGAGTTCCACCATGTTGGTGGTCGGCGTTGGTGTCGGCGTGGGCGTGGTCTTGGGCGGAGTCGGCGTCTGGGAGGTTGCCGTGGGTTCCGGTTCCGGCGTGGCGGCCGGCTGCATGAACAGCGTGACCAGGGTACCGACGAGAACCAGACCGAGGATGGAGATGAGCGCCACCAGCGGCCAGGTCCAGGGACTGCGCTTCTTCTTTTTCTTGGGATCCGCTGCGGCTGCCGCGGCGGCCGCCTCAGCGCGGGTGCCCGGCTGTGTCACACCGGACGCTGACGGCATCAGCTGGGTGGTCTGGTCGTTGCCGGCACCGGGCATCAGCATGGTGGCCGCTGTGGGCGTGAGGCCCGTCATGACGGCCGGTACGGATGCGGCAGCGGCCGCGACGTCACCGCGGCGGAGCGCGATGGCGGCACGAGCCAGGTGCGCCGCCGAGGCGGGGCGCTCGGCTGGGTTCTTGGCCAGGCAGGAGATCACCAGGTTACGGACCGGCTCCGAGACCGTTTCGGGCAGGGGCGGTGGCTGCTCGTTGATCTGAGCCATCGCGATCGCCACCTGGGACTCGCCCGTGAACGGGCGCCGGCCGGCGAGGCTTTCGTAGGCGACGATGCCCAGGGAGTAGATATCGGTGGTCGGCGAGGCCGAGCGTCCGCTCGCCTGTTCGGGCGAGAGGTACTGCACCGTGCCCATGACCTGGCCGGTCGCGGTGAGGGGAACCTGGTCGGCGATACGTGCGATGCCGAAGTCGGTGATCTTGACGCGGCCCTCTGGGGTGATCAGCAGGTTGCCCGGCTTGATATCGCGGTGCACGAGCCCGGCCGCGTGCGCGGCATGCAGGGCGGCGGCGGTCTGCGCGACGATGTCGAGGACCTTGTCGGCGGGCAGCGTGTGCTCGCGTTCGAGGATCGTGGAGAGCGCCTCACCGGGCACCAGCTCCATGACGAGGAAGGCGCTGCCGTCTTCTTCGCCGTAGTCGAAGACGTTGGCGATGCCCTCGTGGTTCACCAGGGCGGCGTGCCGGGCCTCAGCGCGGAAGCGCTCGAGGAATCCGGGGTCGCCAAGGTACTCGTCCTTGAGGATCTTGATGGCGACTGTGCGCCCGATCACCAGGTCGACGGACTGCCAAACCTCGCCCATACCGCCGATGGCGATGCGGGATTGCAGCTCGTATCGTCCCCCGAAGGTGAGCCCTGCTGTGGGTCTCATTTATTCAGCACCGCCTCTAGTACCTGTTTCGCTATCGGTGCGGCAAGCAAGTTGCCGTACCCCGTCTGACCGAGTCCCCCGCCATCTTCGATGAGAACGGTGATCGCGTATTGCGGGTCTGCCGCGGGGGCGAATCCGGTGAACCACAGTGTGTATGGGTCATCGGCGCCGTTCTCCGCAGTCCCCGTTTTTCCCGCCACGTCGACTCCGTCTATTCTTGCATTGCTCGCGGCCCCGTCCTGGACCCCGTTGACCATCATCTGGGTCATGGTCGCCGCGGTTTCGGCGCTGAGCACCCGGTCGGCGGCGACGGGTTCGAAGGTCTGCAACGGGCTGAGGTCCGGTGCCAGGATTTCATCGACCAGGTTGGGCTGCATTTCGATACCTCCATTGGCGATCGTCGCTGAGACCAGCGCCATCTGCAGTGGTGTGGCGCGCACGCTGGTCTGGCCGAAAGCCGACAGGGCAGTCTGCGCGTCGTCGGGGTCTTCGGGATACTCACTGGCGGTGACCGACAGGGGGATGGTGAATTCGGAGTTGAAACCGAACTTCTCCGCCATGGCGCGGATGGCGTCATCGCCGAGCGCCAGGCCGAGCTCGGCCATGGGGATGTTGCAGGACAGTTTGAGCGCCGTGGCGATGGTTACGGTGTCGCCCGAACCGCAGGTGCCGCCGCCGGAGTTGATCACGACGGAGCTGGAATTGGGCAGCGTCCAGGTCGCCGGGTTCGGGAAGGTGCTCTCCGGGGTGTACTGACCCGATTCCAGGGCCGCAGCCACCACCACGAGCTTGAACACCGAACCGGGCGGGTTGAGCGAATTGATGGCCCGGTTGATCAGCGGGTTGCCCGGAGCGTTGACGAGGGCGTCGTAGGTGTCGTTGACCGCGGCACTGTCGTGCACGGCGAGGGTGTTGGGGTCGTAGCTCGGCTTGGACACCATCGCGAGCACCCGGCCGGTTTTGGGCTCGGTGACGACGACGGAGCCGGTGTTGTCGCCCAGCGCGTCCCACGCGGCCTGCTGCGCGACCGGGTCGATGCTGGTCTCGACCGAGGCGCCCTTGGGGTCCTGGCCGGTGACCAGGCTGGAGACCTGGTCGAAGAACTGCGCATTCGAGGTGCCGCTGAGCTCGCCGTTGAGGGCCTGCTCCAGCCCGGTGGGCGCACCGTTGACCGGGATGAAGCCGGTGATCGGGGCGTAGAGCAAGCCGTTGCTGTAGGTGCGCTGGAACTTGTAGTTGTCATCGACCGGCATGGACTGGGCGATCGGCTCGCCGCCGGCGAGGATCGCGCCGCGCTCGACGGAGTAGCTGTCGAGAAGGGTGCGGGTGTTCCGGTCATCCGCCGCGAGGTTATCGGCCTGGAAGACCTGCACGACGGAGGTTGATCCGAGCAGGGCGGCGAACATGAGCATCACGACGATACTCACGCGCTTGAGTTCACGATTCATCTAGACCACCAGCCGAGGTTGGTTGCGCACAGTGTCGGACAATCGCAGCAGCAGGGCCACGATGATCCAGTTGGCGACGAGGGAGGAGCCACCGGCGGCCAGGAACGGGGTGGTGAGGCCGGTGAGCGGGATGACACGGGTGACACCGCCGATGACGATGAAGCACTGCAGGGCGATGACGAAGGAGAGTCCGACGCCGAGAAGCTTGCCGAAGTCGTCTTGCCCGGCGAATCCGATACGGAAGCCGCGGGCGACCAGGAGCAGGTACAGGGCCAGGATCGCGAAGACGCCGGCCAGGCCGAGTTCTTCGCCGAGGCTGGCGATGATGTAGTCGCTCTGGGGGACCGGGGTGAGTTCCGGACGGCCCTGGCCGAGGCCGGTGCCGATCAACCCGCCCTTGGCGAGGCCGAAGAGACCCTGAACGAGCTGGTAACTGCCGCCGGCTGCGTCGTAGACGGCCGGGTTGAGCGCATCCAGCCAGTTGGTGAACCGGCCGTTGACGTACTCGAGGGTCTGGCTGGCGATGAGGGCCCCACCGAGGAACAGGCCCATGCCCAGCAGCACCCAGCTGAGCCGGCCGGTGGCGAGGTAAAGCATCACCAGGAACAGTCCGAAGTACAACAGGGCTGTGCCCAGGTCGCGCTGGAAGATGATGACCGACATGGACAGGGCCCAGACGACCAGGATCGGGCCGAGGTCGCGCAGACGCGGGAAACGCATTCCCAGGAACTTCTTGCCGACCATGGAGAGGCTGTCGCGGTTGCGCACGAGGTAGCCGGCGAAGAACACGGCCAGGGCGATCTTGGCGATCTCGCCGGGCTGGAAGGTGGCGAACGAGCCGAAGCCGATCCAGACCCTGGCACCGCTGACCTCGCGGCCGAGACCGGGAACCAGTGGCAGCAGCAACAGCAGAACGCCGACAAAGCCGGCGACGTAGGTGTACCTGAACAGCACGCGGTGGTTGCGGATGATGAGGAGCACGGCGATGGCGAGGGCGATGGCCAACCCGCTCCACACCGTCTGCCGCACGGCGGCACTGGCCCAGCCGGCTTCCTCGTTGGCGATATCGATGCGGTAGATCATCGCGATGCCGATGCCGTTGAGCAGGGTGGCGATCGGCAGGATGAACGGGTCGGCCTCCCTCGCGACAAAACGCAGCACGATGTGCATCGCGAAGACCAAACCGGACAAGCTCGCGCCCAGGAGCACCAGGGTGGTGTCGATCTGGCCGAGTGCGCCCAGCTGCACGAGCACGACGGCGCCCAGGTTGATGCCGCAGGCGAGGATCAGCAGAAACAGCTCGAGATTGCGCAGCTTCTGCGGCAGGTGCAACCGGCGGATTTTGCCGGTCTGCGGGGCCGCCTCGCGGGCATCCGAGGTCGTTTTACTCTGCCGGGGCATTGCTCAACCGTTCCACGATGAGTTTGGCGTCTTCCAGGGATGACGCGTTGATGGTGCGCTCCACCAGCTGGCGGTCGTAGACGCGCAACTGGTTCAGCTCCAGGTTGGTGTCTTCGTAGACGCTGGACAGTTTGAGCGGGCCCAGATCCTGCTGGATGCCCTGGTAGATCGCGACGGTGCTGCCTTCGACGCCGACGAAGTACCGGCTCTGCGTCCACTGGTAACCCAGCAACGCGGCACCGACGATGGTCACGATCAGCAGCACGATGGCGGCCAGCCAGGTGACCTTGCGGCGTGTGGCGCGGCGCGCGTCTTCCTCGATGAGTTCGGACAGGTAGTCCTGGGAGTCGGGTTCGAAGTGGGTTTCCCGCACGGGGTGCAGCCGCAGCGATGGGATGCGGGGCGCGCGGGTGCGCACCGGCTCCTCACCGAACGCCAGCGGCGCCGCGGCGGAGCCGACCACGATCGGCTCACCCAGTCGTTCTCCGCCGGAACCGATGTCGACGACGACGATGGTGACGTTGTCTGGCGCGCCGCCGTCCAGGCTCTCCTTGACCAGGCGGTCGGCAACGGCCTGCGCATCGAGCGAGGATCTCAGGGCGTTGCCGATGCCCGTGTTCGACACCACGCCGCTCAGCCCGTCGGAACAGATCAGCCAGCGGTCGCCCGCCCGGGTGGCCAGGATCGAGGTGTCGATCTCCGGAGAGGACTCGACGTCGCCGAGCACCCGCATCAACACCGACCGGCGCGGATGCACCATGGCTTCGGCCTCGGTGATGCGACCGCTGTCGACGAGGCGCTGCACGAAGGTGTGGTCGGTGGTGATCTGCGACAGCTCACCGTCCCGGAACAGATAGATCCGGGAATCACCGATGTGCGCGATGGCGACCTGGTCATCGAGCACCACGAGGGCGCTGACGGTGGTGCCCATGCCGGTGAGTTCGGCGTGCTCGAAAACAGTCTCGGCCAACTGCGAGTTCGCGGCGATCAGCGCAGCCTGGAGCGCGAACTCGGCGTCCTGAGCCGACAGGTAGGCCGTGTCGGCCTCCATGATGCGCTTGGTGGCGATGGCCGAGGCCACGTCACCACCGGCGTGTCCGCCCATGCCGTCGGCCACGACGAACAGGGTGTGTCCCGCGTACCCGGAGTCCTGGTTGTTGGACCGAATCTTGCCAACGTTGGACGCGGCTGCGCTGTGACTAACCGATGCCATGCACTACCGCCGAAGCTCGAAGCTCGTCGCGCCGATTTTCACGGTGGCGTTCAGCGGCACCGACGTGGGCACGGCAACACGTTTGCCGTCGAGGAAGGTGCCGTTGGTGGAATCCAGGTCCTGCACCATCCAGTCGTCATGCCACAGCATCAGCCGTGCGTGGTGGGTGGAGGTGTAGTCGTCCCGGATGACCAGGCTCGAATCGCTGGACCGGCCGATGGTGACGGGCTCGGTGCCGAGCGGGAACTCGGTGCCGGCCTTGGGTCCGGAGGTGATGACCAGGCGGGTGGCGGTCTGCGCGGTGGCCTTCTCTGGCCCGGCTTGCGGGAGCGGAGCGGCCTTCTCTGGCCCGGCTTGCGGGAGCGGAGCGGCCTTCTGGCGGGAGAACTGCTCGGTGGGTGCGGAGGCCGAGGCCGCCGGGGGCTGCGCGAACGCTCCGGCGGGTACCGGCGCGGGCGGCGGGGTGGCGAAGGGTACGGGTGCCGCTGCGGGCGCATCCGTGGACATCTTGCGCACTCGCTGGCCGAACAGGTCACTGCGGAGGGCGTAGACGATGCCGAAGATGAACAGCCAGAGCACCAGCAGGAACGCCAGGCGCAGGACAAGAAGGGTCAGTTCACTGGGATTCATGCGTTCGGCCCCCAGAAACCGCCCATATCGTGCCGTTGGGTGGACTCGTCGACCCGACGGGCCTCGGTTCTGTCGGTGCCGGCCTGGGCGACGACCCTGAAGACGATGCTGGTGCGCCCGATGGTGATGACAGAGTCGGGCTCCAGGATGGCCTGTTTGACGGGGGAGCCGTTCAGCTGGGAGCCGTTGGTGGAGCCGAGGTCGCGTACCTGGGCGCGGGCGCCGTCCCAGATGATCTCGACGTGGCGGCGGGAGGTGCCGGTGTCGTCGATGGTGATGTCGGCGTCCGAGCCGCGGCCGATCACCGTGCGGGACTTGACGAGCTGATGACGGTGCCCGTTGATGTCAACGACCGGGGTCCAGGCCACGCTGCCGTTGACGGAGGTGGAATCGATCTGCACCATGCCCTCGCTGAGGCCGGGGTCGTTGGCGAACGTGATCGAGACGACGCCGGTGAACTGATAACCCTGCGAGGACGCGTGCTGCTGCACGAGCTGGACGAGTTCGTCGATGAGGGCGGGGCCCAGATCTCTCATGCGGCCGAAGTCGGCCTGGGCCAGGCGCACGGTGAAGCGATTGGGCGCCAGGATACGATCCCGCGACACGACCGCGGCTTTGGTGTCGAGCTCACGACGCAGCGCTGAGGTGATCTCCACCGGCTGCACGCCCGACTTGAAGGTCTTGGCGAAAGCGCCGTTTACGGCGCGCTCAAGACCTTTCTCAAAGTTATCCAGTATGCCCACAGGTCTCCCGATCCGGTCCGTTTGGCTATGAGCATGTTACTTGCCTCACGTGTTAACTCGCCCAATGGGCGGGTCAGGGCACGGGAAGTCATCCTACGGGGGTAGTGCGGTCAGACCACTAACGGGGGGCATTCCGCGGGTCTGGGGCAGGCTGAGTCGGGGCGGAAGCCCTCGAATGGCGCTCAGGCCCTGCGGAATGCTAGGATTTCAAAGTTCGCGCGAGTGGCGGAATTGGCAGACGCGCTGGCTTCAGGTGCCAGTGTTCGAAAGGACGTGGGGGTTCAAGTCCCCCCTCGCGCACAGTGAAAAAGTGCACGATGGATGAATAATCTGCGCGAACAGGAAAGGCCCCCGGGAAACCGGGGGCCTTTCGTCATTCTCGGTGGTGCATACGGAACTGCACTCGCTGTCACGCTCTCACCGGATTCACCAGTTCTGGTTCTCAATGGCATCGGTGAGTGTTGTTGTACTTCTGCACCGCGCGTCCCTACGGTGGAATTACACCGCAGCGGCGCGAGAGGCTCGAACGTGCAGCACCCGCCGCCGGTGCATCACCCGAGAGGACCACCGTGAAGCGATTCACCATGCCCGGAACCGAGATCGTCGCCCCGAACGTTGTGCTGGGCCTGATGCGGATCGCGGAGAAGACCGACGACGAGGTGCGCGAACTGGTGCGCACCGCCCGTGACGCCGGCATCGACTTCCTCGACCACGCCGATGTGTACGGCACCGACCTGCACGGGTGCGAGCGCCGGTTCGCCGAGGCGATGCAGCTCACCCCGTCGCAGCGTGACGAGCTGACCATCCAGACCAAGACCGGGATCGTGGGGGATGGGCCGTACTTCGACTTCTCTTATGAACACATCATGGATTCGGTGGACGGTTCCCTGGCCGCGCTCAACACGGACCACATCGACATCCTGCTGCTGCACCGCCCCGACGCGCTTGTCGAACCCGCAGAGGTCGCCAGGGCCTTCGACGAGCTGGACGCCGCCGGCAAGGTGCGCGCCTTCGGTGTCTCCAACCACACCCCGCGCCAGATCGACCTGCTCAAGAAGTACGTACGACAGCCGCTCGTTGCCAATCAGCTGCAGCTCTCGATCACCCACGCTCCGATCGTCGCGCAGGGCGTGGCGGCGAACATGGCCGGAGAGCAGCAGTCGCTCACCCTCGACGGCGGCGGAATCCTGGACTACTGCCGGCTGAACGACATCACGGTTCAGGCCTGGTCGCCGTTCCAGGCCGGCTTCTTCACCGGGGTCTTCCTCGGCTCAGCGGAGTACCCCGAGCTGAACGCGGTCATCGACCGTCTCGCCGCTGCCTACGACGTTCCCGCGATCGCCATCGCCACGGCCTGGATCACCCGCCACCCCGCACAGATGCAGGTGGTGCTCGGCACCACCAGCCCTGAGCGGGTGGCCGCGGCCGCGCTCGGCTCGGAGATCCCGCTCACCCGCTCAGAGTGGTACGAGCTGTTCCGCGCCGCGGGCTACCGGGTGCCGTAACCCTGGCTAGTCCTCGACGGTGAAGCCGAGGAGGGCGCCGGGGGAGGCGACGATCAGTCGCCCGGCTCCGGCGTCGACCCCGACCATCCGCACCGACCCGATCGAGAACGTGTCACTGAGCTCTCCGGTCGCTTCGCAGGCTTGGTGGTCGTCGCCGCCACCGAACGACGTGCTCTCTCCGGTTCCGGGGTACATCGCGATCAGCGGCTCGCGCTGGATGGAGCAGGCGTAGACGGCCTCCTCCGAGGCGTCGGAGTGCTCCCCGGTGATGAGGTTCACGATCGTCGATTCGCCGTCGATGAGCCTGACGCTGTCGGCAGAGAATGAGGCGAAGGTCGATTCCTTCTCGTCGCCGGTGCCGTTGTAGTCGTCGCCGCCCAGCGGGAGGGTCCAGTCGATCTCCCCTGTTGCCACGTCGACCCCGACGAGATCCACGTCGAAGTCGGTGCGGGTGACGTCGAAGCCCGACCCGTCTGCTTTCTTGACGACCGATGTTGTACCGGAGTTGATGACGCAGAAGGTGCGCTTGCCGTCGGCGCGCGCCTCTTCACGCACGTAATAGTCACAGAACTCGGCTCCGTCGAGGCTCCAGACGCTCTCACCGGACTCCGGATCCAGCGCCACGACGCGCTGCTGCGTTGCGTCGTCGGTGTATTCGGTGGCGTCCGCACGGGACGCGTCGAACAGGCCCCCGGCGCCGATCAACAGGCCGGTGGTTTTCTCTTTGGTCCAGAACCAACCGCCGTCGGACGAGGTGCCCTCGCCGAAGACATCCTGATAGGGGCGCTCCCAGAGAAGCTCGCCGTCGGCGCTGCTGCCGAGCATCTCGGTGCCTTCCGGGGGTCGGCTATTGGTGGAATAGACGCGGTTGCCGATCAGGCGGGCCGAGTCCGGCAGCACGACGTCGGTATCCGGGGTGATCTCGCCTCCGGCGGTGGTGAAGCGGTAGCTCAGGCTGCCGGCGTCGTAGTCGGTCTGCTTCCAGCCCGTGAAACAGATATCGGTGCCGTCGGCGCAGGATGACGGTCGGCTGGTCGCCCAGACCCGGTTGTCGGTCAGCGGGACAGGCGTTCCCGTGCCGAGGTCCGCCAGCACCAGGTCCTGCCAGTCTTTGTCGTCGCCCGGGCGAAGGTAGGCGGCGTAGTGCTGGTCGCCATCGCTGATGATGGTGGCCGACGCCTGCACGCCGACCGTTGCCGCCCCGGTCACTGCGCTGTCGGCCCAGAGCTGTTCACCGGTCGTGGCGTCCCAGGCCACGACCTGCAGGGAACCTGAGGACGCCTTCGCGTAGGCGAGAACCACGCCGTCTGCCGCGGCGGGATCGCCGACCAGGGACGCGTCGACGGACCAGTCCGGCGTGGCCACCTCGTCGAGCTCCCGAGCCGCGATATCGGCGGCGCTTTCCGGGATCAAGCTGGTCCCCGGTGTGCAGCCGGTGAGAGCAACAAGCAGCACCAGAGCCGCGATCGGCAGCGTGGACGTGGCTCTGAACATGGTTTCCCCCGAATCCCCCCTGGCGCGCTCGCCAAGACTGCAAGTATGGCGCATCCGCCCCGCTCGGGTGACTATCGAGAACGAACGCAGGGCGCGGTGGCGTTGATCGAGATGCCCGCGGCGGTGCCGCGGATCGACAGGGTCTCCAGGCTGCCGTCCGGCACGGAGTAGAAGTCTGTTCCCATGGCACGGTCGGATCGGCTGAAGCCGCTGATCTCCCAGGCCGTTGTGATCGCGTCGAAGGCCTCGTCGGCGCTGTCGGCGATCTCGAAGATCGGGATCACGACAGAGCCCGTCACCTGCTCGTCGGAGCCGCCGGTGCACGTCGTGGTGGTGACAGAGGCCGGCCCGCGGATGCCCGCTTCGTCGCCGGCGGCATCCAGCAGCGCCGTCACCAGGGCGAGGTCGCCGGCAATCCGGGTGGTGGCATCCGCCGGATCGACGACGGCCGGGGGAGTGGCGCCGGGCAGCCCGGCCAACCTGTCGTCGGGCTCGGCCGAGCCGAGCGGGAGCCCCAGGTAGCCCGTCAAGGTCTCTGGTGAGTCGGTGGCGGTGGCTGGTGCCAGGGATACGTCGAAAGATGCCAGAGGCAGGCCGTCGACCTGGGTCTGGGAGTCGTCGAGCTCGGTCAGCAGGCCGGCCACGTCCTCGACGTCTCCGAGAGCCGCGACCCGCACCCTCAGGTTCGGACGCCACGCTGCGGAGTCCTTGCGGTTGTCGACACCGTCGAAGTACACGGAAGTGACCGCCAAGTCGGTGCTGAGCTCGGCGAGAAACCGTACCAGGCCGGTTCCGGGCGAAGTGGGGTCGATTGTCAGGGAGGAGCCCTCGCTCGAGCCGTCCGCCGGCGAGGTGAGAGTGATCGCCGGCAGGGCTCCGCTGCCGAAATCGGGCAGTGCCCGGACTGTTGTTGTCAGGTCGGCCCAGACCGAGGCGGACTCGACCTCGATGCCGACAGGCTCACCGTGCTGGAACACCGACACCGACAGGGTTCCAGGCAGGTCGCGCAGGGCGACGGCCGCGTCGGCCATCTGCTCAGGATCGAGGCTGGTGATGACGCCGATGCCGGGCGGCGAGAAGCTCAGCGACACGTCGGCGCCCCCCTTCTCGCCCGGGATCCGCACGACGGAACTCATCGAGACCGTGCCGTTCTGGGCAGCCGAGTCGACCGACACCGCCAGAGCCGGCACGTCCACGTTCGAGTCGTCGGCCTGCACCGTGAAGTGGGCGTCCCACAGGTCCGGTGCGGTGGGCGACGTGTCGGACTGGGCGAAGCCGTCGCTGACCCGGATGTCCGCGGTCACACTGGCCACCCCGGGGGTGGCCCGGATCTCGGTCAGGGCCTCGTCGACCACCGTAGTGACCTCTGTCGGTGGCCCGTCGGCGGGCCCTGCCCAGGCCGCGCACCCCGTCAGCGTAAGCGCCAGCGCCAGCGCCCCGACCCCCGCGCCGGCCGTCATCCGTAAGAACCCCCGTGCTGTCATCGAGCCAGTATCCCGCACCGACCTGGACGGTGTGCCACGCGGAGCCAGGCGCCCGGCTGAACACTCACGGCCGACTCAAGGCCTGCCTGTTACTGTCGGTTGGTCACCTCGAACCGAGCTGACACCACAGTCGTCAGGGAGATCCCGTGAATCAGCCGCGCATGAACGTCGAGTCGTTCAACCTCGACCACCGCACCGTCGTTGCGCCGTACGTGCGCCTGGCCGACACCAAGGTGCTGCCGCTGGGCGATGTCATCGTGAAATATGACGTGCGCTTCACTCAGCCCAACGTCGCCCACCTGGAGATGCCGGCGGTGCACTCGATCGAGCACCTCTTCGCCGAGCACTCCCGCAACCACTCGGACCGGGTCATCGACTTCTCGCCGATGGGCTGCCAGACCGGTTTTTACCTGATCCTGCAGGGACGACCGGAGTTCACCGAGGTGCTCGAGCTGATCGAGGCCACCATGACCGACATCCTCGGCGCCTCCGAGGTGCCGGCGGCCAACGAGGTGCAGTGCGGCTGGGGCGCGAACCACTCGCTGAGCGCCGCCCAGGAGGCCGTGACGGTGTTCTTGGCCGGCCGCGACGGCTGGGCCAACGTCACCGCATGAGCAGCGTAGACACCCTCGGCGCGAGCACCCTCATCCCCGACAGCCCCGACGCGATCGTCCTGGTCGCCATGGCGGAGGAGGCCGCGCCGTTCCTGGCGGCGGCCACCGTCGCCGCCGAACCGGTCACCGTGGGCAAGGCCCTGCAGTACCGGCTGACGCTGGCCGGGCGCGATGTGCTGCTCGTGCAGGGCGGTATCGGGCTGGTCAATGCGGCCGGTGCAACGACATCCGCGATTCTCGCCGCCCGGGCGGGTGACCCTGTGGCCGCGCCGCTGGTGATCAGCGCCGGCTCGGCCGGCGGCGTGGGCGTAGAGGTGCGGGTCGGTAAGGTCGTGATCGGCAGCGACTGCCTGAACAGCGACGCGGATGCGCGCCCCTTCGGCTACGCCCTCGGCCAGGTGCCCGGTATGCCCGCCCGGTATGCCGGCGCGGCTGCTGCCCTCGACGCCGCCGAAACGCCCACCCGGATGCCCGACGGGTCGGCCCTGGTCGTGCAACGCGGGCTGATGGTCTCCAACGACAAGTTCGTGGGCCCCGAGCTCGCCGAGACCCTGCGCGAGCTGTTCCCAGGGGTGCTCTGCACCGACATGGAAACCGTGGGAATCGCGCAGACCTGCTTCGCCTACGGGGTGCCCTTTGTGGCCATCCGCGGCATCTCGGATCTGTGCGGACCCGTGGGCGATCACCTCACCCACGTTGACGATGCGGCCGAACGTTCGGCCGTGGTGGTGCTGGAAACCCTCCGCCGGCTCTAGAGCTCGTCCATCGCGGGCGGGGGAGACCGGACCGATCACGGTGCTGCTGGTCGTGCCGGCGTTGCGCGCATCCGCCGAGGAGGTGATGGCCAACCCCGCCGGTACCGCCAGGGTGGCCGGTTACCCGCGTATCGCCGCCGGATCCGGCATCGTCACCCTGTTGCTGGTCGGCGTGACCGTGGTGATGGTCTGGAAGCCGTAACCGGGGCGGGTCAGGCAGCCTCGTAGGCGCGCCGCAGCCAATCGAGCACCTCGGCGGTGAGATCGTCGGGCTCGGCCAGGCGCAGCCGGTGGGTGACCATGCTGTTCCAGCTGCCGGATGCCTCCAGCGCGTCGGCGCCATCGACGCCGGGCAGCTTGAGGCCCAGGTCGAGCCGGCCGGCGGTGACCTGCACGATGGCGAACTTCTTCGTCGCCTTGAGCAGACTGATGTAGCTGTTCGTGGGAGCGAGGTTCACCTCGCCGCTCTCACGGGCGTGGCTGACCAGGGCGTCGTAGGTACCCCGCCAGTGCGCCTTGCCGCCGCCGAACTGGGCGTTGATCTTCTCGTCGACCGGCAGGCGCTGCCCGGAAACCTGCCCCAGGGCCGAGACGAGGGCCATCGCATGGCCGGTGCCGAGGCCATAGTCGTCCTTCAGCCAGGCCACGATGCGGGCGGTCTTCACGCCGGGCCCGAGCAGGCCCTTGGCGGCCGCGGCGGCACGGAAGTCGTCCGGGTCGAGGCCGGTTTTGGCCTTGATGGTGTCGAAATACGCCTGGATCGTCATGGAGGTCCTCGCTGCGAGCCGGATCAGTGACGTTAACGTAGCAGGGCCGCGCATCCGGGTGGATGCGCGGCCCTGCAATGGTGCGAACGCTAGTCGAGCGTGGGCATCTGCTCGGTGATGTGCGCGATCGTGGGGATCGACGAGGTGATCACGGTGCCGTCGGCGCGACGGGTGTCCTCGATGAGCGCCGCCGTGGGAGCGCCGGGGTCGCGGGCGCCCTGGTGCGACAACGGAACGGTCTCCGGCTGGCCGGCAGTCACGATGACCTGCAGACCGCGCACGGTGAGCCGCGCCTCGGTGCCCTCCTCGATGCTGAGGTGCACGCTGGTCTGCGTGACGGCCACGCGCAGGCGAGAGCCCTTCAGCGTGACCCTGAAGATCAGCTCATCCCAGTCCTCCGGCAGGCGCGGGTCGAGCGTGATGCGCCCGCTGTGGTCGCGCAGGCCACCGAACCCGTAGACCAGCGCGCTCCACACGCCACCGGCGGAGGCGACGTGCACGCCGTCCTGCGCGTTGTGGTGCAGGTCGGCGAGGTCCACGAACAGCCCGGAGGTGAAGTAGTTCAGCGCGAGCTCGTGGTAGCCCACCTCGGCGGCGATGATCGACTGCACGACATCCGACAGCGTGGAGTCGCCCGTGGTCAGCGGGTCGTAGTAGTCGAAGTCGGCACGTTTCTCTTCCGGCGTGAACTGGTCGCCCTGCAACAAGAGCGCCAGCACCACGTCGGCCTGCTTGAGCACCTGGAAACGGTAGATCACCAGCGGGTGGTAATGCAGCAGCAGCGGCCGGTTCTCCGGCGGCGTCGCGGTGAGGTCCCAGCGTTCCTTCTCGAGGAACTGGGCGTCCTGCGGGTGGATGCCGAGGTTGCGGTCGAAGGGGATGTGCATCGCCTCGGCGGCGAAGGACCACTCCATCACCTCGGCCTCATCGAGCTTCAACCGTGCGGACATGGAGTCGAACGAGGCCCGGTCGACCGAGTACAGCCGGCGCACGCTCTTCACCGCGGCACGCAGGTTGGAGCGGGCCATGATGTTCGTGTACAGGTTGTCGTTGACGACGGTGGTGTACTCGTCCGGGCCGGTGACGCCGTGGATGTGGAAGACGTCGTTGCCGTTGCCGCGCCAGAAGCCCAGGTCGGCCCACATCCTGGCGGTCTCCACCAGGATGTCGATGGCTTCGCGGGCGAGGAAGTCCTCGTCGCCGGTGGCCGCGACGTACTGGCTGAGCGCATAGGAGATGTCGGCGTCGATGTGGTACTGCGCCGTGCCGGCCGCGTAATACGCGCTGGACTCGAGCCCGTTGATGGTGCGCCACGGGAACAGGGCGCCGAGCTGGTTCAGCTCGGTGGCGCGGGCGCGGGCGTGGTCGAGCATGCCGTGCCTGAAGCGCAGGGCGTTCCTGGCCGCGTTCGGCGACGTGTAGGTGAGGAACGGCAGCACGTAGACCTCGGTGTCCCAGAAGTAGTGCCCGCCGTAACCGGACCCGGACACCCCCTTGGCCGAGACGCCCTGGCCGTCGGCGCGCATGGACGCCTGGGCGAGCTGGAAGAAGTTCCACCGGGTGGCCTGCTGCAGGGCCGGCTGGCCGGGCAGCTCGACATCCGTGCGGGCCCAGAATGCGTCGAGCCAGTCGCGCTGCTCCTGGATGATCGCGGCGACGCCGGCTTCCTTGGCACGGTCGAGGGTGCGGTCGCACCGGTCGGCGAGCTCGTGCGTGGGCACCCCGGCCGAGGTGTGGTAGCTGAGCAGCTTGGTGATGCGGATGGGGTTGCCCATCTTGGCCTTCACCTTGTACACGTGCTTGGCCAGATCGTCGCCCAGCTGCGACGACTCGTCGAAGTCGTTGATCGTGTCGATCGAGTGGTCGGACGCCGTGGCGATGGTCATGCCGGAGTTGGTGCACCGGAAGCCCAGGATGTAGCGGCCGTTGTTGGCCCGCTTCAACCGCGGCTGCAGCACCCGGTCGGTGAACGTCTCGGCGCGGCGGGGATCCCAGTCGTTCGCCGAACCGGACTTGGGCCGGTCGTACTCGCCGATGCCGTCCTGCCGGTTGAGGGTCTGGCTGGAGATGACGACCGACGCGTCGGCATCGAGCATGGTGACCTCGTACTCGATCACAGCGAGGTGGCGTTCGGTGAACGACACCAGGCGGCGCGAGCGGATCAGCACCTGCTTGCCCGACGGGGTGCGCCAGACCAGCGACCGCGACAGGATGCCGTCGGCGAAGTCGAGCCGGCGCTCGTAGCTGAGCAGCTCGGCGAGGGTGAGAACCAGGGGCTCGTCATCGACGTAGATGCGGATGATCTTCGCATCCGGTGCGTTGACGATGGTCTGGCCGACCCTGGCGAAACCGAAGGCCTCTTCGGCGTGCCGGATGGGCCATGTCTCGTGGAACCCGTTGATGAAGGTGCCGTGCACGTGGCCGTCGCGGCCCTCGTCGACGTTGCCGCGGAGCCCCAGGTAACCGTTGCCGACGGCGAACAGGGTCTCGGTGCGGCCCATGTCCTCGCCGGAGAAGTCGGTCTCCACCAGCGCCCACTCATCGAGCGGGAACCGGCTGCGGTCCAGTGGGTCGGAGAGGTTCTGGATGGTCGCGTCAAGAGTCATGCGCGCACTCCACTCGGGGTCAGGACGGTGCTGCCGATCAGCGGCAGGAGTTCGTCGAGGTCGGTGACGACGGTGTCGGCCCCCGCCTCGAAGAGCACGTGGGCGCCGACGCCGCGGTCGACACCGAGCACCAGGCCGAAGTCGCCGGCGCGGCCGGACTGGATGCCGGACTCGGCGTCTTCGACGACGACACACTGGGCGGCGGTGAGGCCGAGCAGCTCGGCGGCGAACGCGTAGGTATCGGGGGCGGGCTTGCCGGCGAGCTTCTCGGCGCGGGCGCGCACACCGTCGACGACGATCTCGAACCTGTTACGCAGGCCCGCGGCGGTGAGCACCATCTCACCGTTGAGGGAGCTGGTGACCACGGCGACCTGGATGCCGGCCGCGACGACCGCGTCGAGGAACCGGAGCGAACCGGGGTACGGGCTCACGCCGTCCTCGGCGAGGGTCTCGTTGAATGCCTTGTTCTTGCGGTTGCCGAGTCCGCAGACGGTCTCGAGCTCCGGCGCATCCGTGGGCTCGCCGTCGGGCAGGGACAGGCCGCGGGAGGCCAGCAGTGACCGCACGCCGTCGTACCGGGGCTTGCCGTCGATGAAGCCGAAATAGTCGGCGTCGGTGTACGGCTTGACGCCCTTCGACTCGAGGAACGGGGTGAACAGTCGCGACCAAGCGCTCATGTGCACCTCGGCGGTGGGGGTGAGCACACCGTCAAGGTCGAAGAGCACGCCGCGCGCGCCAAGTACCCGGTCTCGGGTCTCAGCTGGCGTAAGGGGGGAGTGGGGGGAAGTCAATATGGAGCCCTGCTTGGTAGGTGCGTGACGAACAGATGGCGGAAACCGGGTAGTCGAGCTTGTCACCTGCTCTGCGGATCACGAAATTCCGAAGGCTAACGCCCCAGGGTTCGGGAGGCCGAGCACGTGCAAGTCGATCCTAGGTCGCGGACCGGTCAAGCATGGTGCCGGAGTGTTAACATTCTGTTGCCATTCGGGCGGACTCGGCGCGCTGTGATGCCGCCTCGGTGAACGCTCAGTGGGCCATCATCGGCGCGTCGTGGGTGTCGGTGACCGACGGGGCCGGCTTGCGGATGAAGAACGCCAGCGGGATCGCGAAGAGCGAGATGATCGCGCCGTAGAGGAAGGCGCTCTGGGTGCCCGCCGCCGTCGCGGCGACCTCGCCGGCACCGTTGGCCATCTGCGTCGCCGCGGTCGAGGACATCACCGTGACGAACAGGGCCGTGCCCGCGGCTCCGGCCAACTGCTGGGCGGTGCCGACGACGGCGCTACCGTGCGAGTACAGCTTGGGCTTGAGGGAGGCGAGCGCCGAGGTGAACAGCGGAGTGAACAGGAACGCCAAGCCGAAGCTCAGTGTCACGTGGGCCACGAGCACCCACCAGACCGGCGTCGTGGCGGTGAGCATGGTGAGGAACCAGAACGCGGCGCTGACGATGATCGACCCCGGCACGAGCAGGACGGTGGGGCCGAACCTGTCGTAGAACCGGCCGACGAACGGGGCGAGCAGGCCCATCGTGAGACCGCCGGGCAGCAGCAACAGACCGGTGGTCAGCGCATCCAGGCCCAGCACGGTCTGCATGTAGATCGGCAGCAGGATCAGGGTGCCGAACAGGGCCATCATGCTCACGGCGAGCATCACGATGGCGAAGCTGAACGTGCGCGAGACGAAGGTGCGCAGGTCGAGCAGGGCCTTGTCGGTGCGCTGCAGCGTGAGCTGGCGCCAGACGAACAGGGCGATCGCCAGCACGCCGATGGCCAGCGGCACCAGGCCGGCGGCGGCGTTGCCTGTGGCGGATTCGCCGAGGTTGCTCAGCCCGTAAACCAGGCCGCCGAAGCCGAAAGCCGAGAGGATCACCGAGACGACGTCGAGGGGCACCGCGGTGGGAGTGGTCACGTTCTTGATGCGTGCGGCGCCGAGCGCCAGGGAGCCGAGGGCGATCGGCAACACGAGGATGAACATCCAGCGCCAGTCGAGCACGCTCAGGATGAGGCCGGAGATCGTGGGGCCGATCGCCGGGGCGACCGAGATGACAATGGAGATGTTGCCCATGGTCTTGCCGCGGGCGGCCGGTGCCACCAGGGTCATCACGGTGGTCATCAGCAGCGGCATCATGATGGCGGTGCCCATGGCCTGCACCACCCGGCCCACGATGAGCACCTCGAAGCCCGGTGCGATGGCGGCGATGAGGGTGCCCGTGCTGAACAGGGTCATCGCGGCGAGGAAGACCGGGCGGGTGTTGAACCGCTGCAGCAGGAAACCGGTGATCGGGATCACCACGGCCATGGTGAGCATGAACGCGGTCGTCAGCCACTGGGCGGCGCCGGCCGTGATGTTCAGGTCCTTCATCAGGTGCGGCAGCGCCACACCCATGATGGTCTCGTTGAGGATGACCACGAACGCGGACACCAGCAGCAGCGAGATGACGAGCTTGGTGCCGGCGGCATCCGGGGCATTGCCGGTCGGCGCGGCGGGCGCGGGGGCAGTGGTGACGGCGGAGTCGGTCATCGGGGTCCTAACGGAACGGGCTCAGGTGCGACCCCGGTATGAGGTACCCATGGTTCAACCAGAATGCGCCGGTTATGTTCCCGAATCGGACAATTCCGTCCGGCGCACCGGCACCATTTGTCCGCACGGGCAACAGTTGCCGGTCTTTTAGACTGGGGAGCATGGGGGAATGGCTGATCGACAACTGGACCGAGGTTTTGGGATTCGGAACGGGGGCCGCGTGCGTGTGGTTGGCCGCGCGCCGCAACATCTGGACCTTCCCGCTCGGCATCGCGAACAACCTGGTCTTCATCGTGCTGTTCTTCGGCGCCGCGCTCTACGCCGACCTCGGTCTGCAGATCGTCTACCTGGTGCTCGGGGTGATGGGCTGGCTTGGCTGGTCCCGGCACCGGGCCGCCGACGACCGCGCGCTGATCGGCCGGATGCCCAGGCAAGCCATCCTGCCGCTGGTCGCCGCCGCGCTGGCCGGCACCGCGATCATCGCCTACGCCCTGCACTCCTACACCGACTCCACCACCGAGATCGCGGATGCCGCCACCACCTCGGTGAGCCTGGTCGCGCAGTACATGCTCAACCGGCGCTGGCTGGAGAACTGGTTCGTCTGGATCGCCGTCGACGTGGCCTATGTGGGCCTGTTCCTCTATAAGGGGCTGAACATCACCGCCGCGCTCTACCTGCTCTTCATCGGCCTGTGCGTCTGGGGCCTTCACGGCTGGATGCGGGCCCGCACAGATCAGACGGCGAGCGACTCCGGGGCGGCCGGCGCCTCGCCCCACCAACCGGTGCCAGCCGGCACGACGGGTGCCCGAGCCGGTGCCTGACCCGCTGCCGGCGGCTGACCCGGTGCCGGTGGCGGCGACCCGATTCGGGCACGGCCTGGTGCTCGGCAAGTTCTACCCTCTGCACGCCGGGCACTCGGCCCTGATCCGCACGGCCCTCAGTCGCTGTGACAGGGTCACCGTGCAACTGTTCGGGGCCAGCGTGGAATCCATCCCGCTGAGCGTGCGCGAGGAGTGGCTGCGCGAAGAGCACCCCACCGCGCACGTCGTGAGCGCCATCGACGACGCTCCGGTGGACTTCGACTCCGCCGACGCCTGGGACGAGCACATGGTGTTGATCCGGGCGCTGCTGGACGCACCGGTCGACGCCGTGTTCTCCAGTGACCCGTACGGCGCCGAACTCGCCGCCCGCCTGGGCGCCGCGTGGGTGCAGGTCGACCCCGGCCGGCGGCACACCCCGGTCTCCGGCACCGCGATCCGAGCGGATGTGCCGGGACACTGGTGGGCGCTGGCCCCCGCCGTGCGCGCCTGGCTGACCCCGCGCGTGGTGGTGCTCGGTGCCGAGTCCACCGGCTCCACCACCCTCGCCGAAGCCCTCGCCGACCACTACGACACCGCGTGGGTGCCGGAGTACGGCCGCGAGCACAGCGAAACCCGGGTGGGCGGCCTGGACACCCCGTGGCGTAGTGACGAGTTCGACGTCATCGTGGACCGTCAGATCGGCTGGGAGAACCAGGCCCTGCGCCGGGTGCCGCGGCCGCTGCTCATCTGCGACACCGACGTGCTGGCCACCACCCTCTGGCACGAACGCTACGTGGGACCGGCCCCGGCGGGGCTCGTGGCGCGCGCCGCCGCGCATCCGCCCGCGCTGTACCTGCTCACCGGGGACGAGATCCCGTTCGTGCAGGACGGCCTGCGCGACGGCGAGCACATCCGGCACGCCATGCAGCACCGGTTTCGCCAGACGCTGGCCGGGCAGGACGTGCCGTGGCTGGAGGTGACCGGGTCGGTGCCGGAGCGCCTGGCGCAGGCGGCCGTGGCCATCGACCGGATGCTCGCCGGAGTCTTCGACTTCGCGCTGCCCCTGGAACAGCAGGCCGCGCTCGAGGCCGCCGTCGCCGCCGGGCCCGCCCGATAGGCTGAAAACCATGGCGCTGGGGAATCGTTGGAACAAGGTATCCGAATCACCGACGCGCGCTAACGCCGCCACACTGGCCGAGGAGCTGACCGCGGAGGACCTCTTCACCGAGGCGCCGGCGGTGGTGGACACGGCGCTGGACGAGAAGCTGCGCCAGGCCTACTTCTGGTTGGTGAACCGGGCCGTGATCTCGCCGTTCTACGACGTCGAATTCTCCACCGGCTCCCCGGTCACCTTCGAACTCGGCGACGCCGGCGCCGAACTGCACCTGCCCACCGACCAGTCCTACTCCTCGAACGTGCTGCTGCCGCTGCTCACCTTCGCGGTGGGCGGCAAGTGCCTGCTCGTGGGCGGTCCCGGGCGTGGCAAGACCACCCTGGCCATCCTGATGGGTGTGCTCGCCGGGTCGAGCGCCCGGGAGGTGCGCCGCAACGTGCAACAGGGCCAGCCTCAGGTCACGGTGAGCGACCTGGTCGGGATGCCGCTGCCGCGCGACCTCGTCACCGCCGGGAGCCTGGCCGAGATCGAGATCGCCTGGCGCGGCTGGCTCAGCCAGCCGGTGAAGATCATCGACGAGTACAACCGCATCCCCACCAAGACCCAGTCGGCGCTGCTCACGATGGTGGCCGAGGGCTACGTGGAAAGCCACGACCAGATGCACTCCACCGCGCCGGAATCCGGGGTGGAGAGCTGGTTCTTCACCGCCAACGACGACGCCGGCGGCGGCACCTTCCCGGTGATCCAGGCGCTCCGCGACCGGATGGACGTGACCGTCGCCGCGCAGGGTTTCAACAACCGGTTCTTCGACGAACTCGTCGCCCGCGTCGAGGCCGGCGAACGGCCGGAGGACCACCTGCCGCCCGAGCTCATCTTCGACGCCGACGAACAGCGCCTGCTCGAGGCGGCCATCCGGGCCGTGCCACTGCCCGGTGCGGTGCGTCGCCAGCTGGAGTTCTTCGCCAGCCACTTCGAATTCGTGCAGCAGGGCGGGCGCCGCTTCGAATACCGCACCAAGGACACCGTGCGCACCGGCGGCGGCGAGGTGGCCGAGGTGATCGAGGCCAACTCCGGCGCCGACCTGCAGGTCGACCTCGGCTCGCAGACCAGCAACAGCCTCTCGGTGCGGTCGCTGCAGACCCTCATCCGCTACGCCAAAGCGATGGCCTACTTTCGCGGCCGGCCCGTGGTGGGCCTGGACGACCTGGCCGCCGTGCTGCCCTTCGCCCTGCGCGGCAAACTACTGCCCAACGAACTGCACCCCCGCTTCGACGTGGGTGCCGACCGGGAGCTGGCCACCGACTCGATCAGCTGGCTCGCCGACCTCTTCACCGAGTCCCGCCGGCAGTTCACCGCCCTCGGCCTCGGCGGCAACGACCCGATCAGCGACGCCCTCGACCTGTTCAACCAGGGCCTGGATGCAGTCAGCTCCGCCGAGGCCGCGCAGCGCCTCACCGGCATTGAATCCCTGATCAGCGGCATCGCCAAGCAGGGCAAGCTCTACGGTCGGCACTTCGACGACCTGCTCGCCCTCAAATACCTGCACCAGCGCTACACGAACTACGTCAGCTGGTTGGGGTTCAGCGGGTGACCCAGCGCCCCCGGCACCTCGTGAACGATTCGCTGGAGCTCACCGACGAGGCCCTGCCGGAGACCACGGTCGACCTCGAGCTCTCGGCGACCCGCATTCAGGAGCGGCACGGCGAGGCGGCCGGCGCCCGCTACCGCCACTTCATCGGCCGGGCCGTGGCGGCAGCGCCCGACGCCGACCGGGACGACCTGCTCACCCTCGCCGCCCTCGCCGCCTGGCGCTCGGGTGCGCCGGCGTTCCGAACGGATGCGCTGCGTCGCCTCGACCTGGCCCTCGCCGCCGGCCGCACCGGCCTGCCCGCCCTCGCCGCGGCGCTGGGCCTGGGTGAGGGCGGGGTGGCCCCGTTCGCGGCGTTGCAACTGAATTCCCGGTTCGGTTGGCCCGGCCTGCACGCTCCCGGAGAACTCCTCGCCGTGATCGGCGGTTTCCGCGGCCTCTACGGCCCGTGGCTGGCGCCCCCGGTGGCGGCGCTGCCCGGCGACCGGCCGGGCAGCTTCCTGATCCGCACGGGCAGTGCTGCCACGGCCGAGGACTGGCTGCTCACCGTGGATGTCTTCGGGCACACCCTCGTGCGGCTCGCGACCGACGAGCAGGGGAATGTCGACGCTGCGGCCGACGCACGGTGGTCTGCAGCGGGCGATACCGCGCAGGGGCTCGCCGAGACTGGAGCGGCCGGCGCCGTGCTGACCGTGCGCGCCTACACCGCACAGCTGTGGACCCCGGAGGAGAGCCCGTGACGGCTGCGCCGCTCACCCCCGAGCAGCGCAGCGCCTGGCAGAGCGCCCAAGCGCTCTGGGGCGTCGAACTCCACGACCCCGAGCTCGCGCCGGACGCGAAGGAGGCGTCCTTCGCCTGGTTCAGCTTCCCGCCCCAGGTGACCTTCGACCTTCCGCAGGCCGAGCGGCTGGGCGTCGGGGCGTTTCTGGAGAGCATCTTCGCGCACGAGATCGGCCACCACGCCCTTTCTCCCTCGACCCGGCTGACGAGCCTGAAAATCCGGCACCAGATCGCGCGGGCGCTCGCGGCCACCGATGCCGCGCGCATCCCGGATGTCGCCGACCAGGTTCACAAACTCTCGAACCTGTGGTCGGACATGCTCATCAACGTGCGGGTGGCCGAGCTGCAACGGCGGCGGGACGGCGAAGCCACGCCGCCGGAGATGGTGCGGATGTGGGCGGTGCTGGGCGGGAATGACAGCGCCGATCGGCTCTGGTGGGTGCTCCTGCGGGCCTACGAGATTCTGTGGGTGCTCGCGGCCGGGGCACTCTGCCCGGCCGAGCCACCGGCCGTCCCGATAGACCCTGACGAGGTGGTGCGGCAGCGGATATCGAAGATCACCGACGCGTGGCAGAAGAAGAACCGGCTCAATGAGGTCTTGGCCACCAAAGACCCGAAAAAGCTCGCCGAGTTGCAGCTGTCGGAGCGGACCCAGGAGCTGGCCGCCGAAGTGCAGCGCGAGTTCGACGCCCTGGCGCTCACCGACCCGCGGCTCGACGCGGTGCTGCTGGCCGAGACCGTGCGCACCTTCGGTGACGATCCGGTGAGCGGGGCGCTGCGCTTCGGGATGCTGCTGGCACCGTACCTGGTGGCCCAGGGGCCCACCAGGCACCGCCCCGGGTTGGTGGTGCAAGGGGGAGGCTGCGACGGCGAGTCCGGAGCAACCCCGGCGACCGCGGGTGAGCTGGTCGCGGTGCTGGGGGATGCGCGCCTACGGGAAGACCCGGAGCATCCGGCGGTGGCCAAGGCCCGCGGCCTCACGACGGCCGGCCCCGGCGCCGGCACGGTGCCGGGCGCCCCGGACTCCCCGGGTGACGGCCCGCCCACCGCGCCCACCGGCCAGGGCTACGGCCTGGCCCGGACGCTGGAGCTCTACCGCGACAGCGGCGCCAACGCTGTCATCGCCGCCTGGTATCAGACCCGGGCGCGCAGCTACGTTAAGCCGCTGCTGCAGCGCACTCCGGATGCGCCCCCGGCCGACGCCGAGATCCCGGGTCCCCTGGCAGCGTGGGAGCTCGGCGACGACCTCGCCGACATCGACTGGGCCGCATCCATGGCGAGAAGCCCCACGGTCGTGCCCGGGGTGACCACCCGGCAGCGGGAATACCTGCCCGACGCGCCGCCCGTGGCCACCGCGAGCCTCGATCTGGACCTGTACATCGACTCCTCGGGGTCGATGGTGAGTCCCGCCAACGAGTCGCCGGCCGTCCTGGCCGGCAGCATCCTCATCCTCTCGGTGCTGCGCGGCGGCGGCCGGGTGCGGGTGACCTCATTCTCGGCGGCCGGACAGGTCGCCGGTGGCGAGAGATTCACCCGTGACCGCCTCGAGGCGCTGCGTGACCTCACCACCTACTTCGGCTGGGGCACGGTCTTCCCGCTCGACCTGTACGGGAGCCGGTATCGCGGCCTGGGCCGCACCAGCGCGAGTGTGCGCCGGCACGTGGTGGTGCTTTCCGACGAGGGACTGCTCTCGATGTTCGGCGCGGGGCAGCCAGAGTACGCCGACGTCGCCGCCCGTGTGCGCCGCGGGCTCGACACGGCCACCCTGATCCTGCAGGATCCCCGCCGCTCCGTTGCCGAGCCTGCCGCTCTGGCCGGCTATGACGTCGAGTACATCCAGCGGATGGACGATGCACCGGCCGCCTGCGCCCGGCTCGCCCGGCGACTGACGGAGAGCGATCCGCGCCGTGCCGCCCGAACACCAGGAGGATTCCGTGGCTGAGAGACCCGCGCCGTTCTGGCGACGGCTGACCAACTCCGCCGGGCTCAGGGAGCCCGACCGGGGGGAGCTGGCGACGAACGCCATCCCGTTCTCTCCTCCCACCGCGCGGGTGCCGCGCCCGGCGGCCGACGCGGAGCCAGCCGGCGCCACGCCGGATGCAGTTGACTCGGAGGCGCTTCTCGCGGTGTGGTTCGCGCGTGAGCAGGACGACATGCTCGTCTGGCGCACCTGCCTGCCCGGGGCGAGTACCGCCGAGATCGCCACCCGCCTGTCCCTGGTTCCGGCGTCCTTCCTCGCCGATGACGTGGCTATCCTCCCGCTCGCCGAGAATATTCTTGAAATGGAATACGGCGCCGTCGGATCAACGCCGCCGGACCGGAGGGGGCAGGAGGTCCTCCGGATTGTGGACCAGGTGCGTGCCACCGGGTCGGCCGCCGCCCGCCGGGGCGCGGCCCTGGTGCTGTGGCTCTGGGCCAGCGAGGACCTGAACGGTCCGTTGTCGGTGCCCTTGAGCCCGGTTTGGTACGGCCGCGCCATGGCCGCGCTCTCGTTTCGGTTGGCGGCGGTGGTCGACCCGGCCGAGTGGGTGCGCACGGCCGACCGGCGCGACGAAGCAGCCCGCACCTTCCTGCTCTGGTCCGGCCATCTGCCGGCCGGCGAGGACGAGGCCACCGCCAGGTCGATCCTCGCCATGCGCGACTCCCTGCAGCAGAACGCGGCGCTGGCCCAGACCATGGCCGAACACGAACACCGGCTCCAGGTGACCAAACGGCTGCAGGAGGCCAGGGCCCGCGAGGCCGCCGCCCGGTACTCGAATGAGTAACCCGCCGGGGCCGGCCATGGCAGTGCCCGACCCGGACGACCCGCTGGCGCTGGCCGAATACGCCCCGGGCGGCACCGTCGCGCTCACCGACGCCGAACGGTGGCCCACCCTCGATGTGGCCGGCGCGGCGCGTCTGGATGCCGTGCAGCGGCATCCGCTCGCCCCGGCCTGGGTACACCGGACCGGTGACAGGCTCACCGCCGACGGAGTCGCCAGGGCCCAGGCGGCGCTGCCCGTCACCTGTTGGCTGGCCGAGCACCTCGCCATCGCTCGCCGGCTGCCCGCCTACCGCAGGGTCGCCGACACCCTCGGTGAGCTGCGCACCTGGCCCACCGTGACCCGCGACGACCTGCTCGAGAACGTGTCGGCGTTCGTGCCGCTGGATGCCGACCTCGATCGGATGATCGAGGGCTCCAGTTCCGGCACCACCGGGCGCGCGTTACAGATCCCCGACGACATCGAGGAGGTCGCTCGCAGCTTCCACCTGCTGGTGACCCTGGTGGCCGAGCAGGGTATCGACTGGCGGCCCGACCCGGCACGGATGGCCCTGGCCTACCTGGTGCACCAGCGCCAGGCGTTCACGTACACGTCCTCGATCAGCAGTTTCGGTCAGTCCACCATGGCCAGGCTCAACCTGCATCCTTCGCAGTGGCCGGCGCCCGGGCAGCGCACCGGGTTCCTGCTGGACCAGCAGCCGCAGGTGATCACCGGCAACCCCACCAGCCTGGCGGAGCTGCTGCACCCCGACCTTGTGGCGGGCCTGCGGCCGCTCGCGCTGTTCAGCGGCGCGATGGCGCTCAGTCTCGCCCTCCGCCGCGACCTGGAGGCGGCATACGGCTGCCCGGTGATTGACGTCTACGGGTTGCACGAGACCCGGCCGATCGCCGCCAGCACTGACGGGGGACCCTTCGTGATCCTCGATCGGCGGGTGCACGTGGAGGTGCTCGACGGTTCCGGCCATCCGGTGGCACCCGGGGAGCGCGGCGAGATCGTGGTGACCGCGGGGGAGAACTCGCTGTTGCCGCTGGTGCGGTACCGTACCGGGGACTTCGGCCGGCTGGTCGACGTGGCCGGCCGGCCCGCACTGGCCGACCTGGAGGGCCGGGAGGCCACCCGGTTTCTGGCGTTGGACGGTTCCCTGGTGCCCTGCGTCGACCTCACCCAGCAGTTGCAGGCCGGCGGGGCGCGCGGCTGGGCTGTGCGGCAGGGCGTCGACGGCAGCGTGACCGCCACTGTGGTGGGCGGTGCTACCGGGCAGATCGGTACGGCGCTCCGACGGCTGCTGGCACAGCCGGTGACCGTGACCGCGGTGCCGACCCTGCTCGACCTCGGCGAGGGCAAACCGCGCCGCTACGAGTCGGAGGCGCCGGGCACCTAGCTCACCGTTGCCGCAGGGATGCGATTGGCAGTGTCTGCACCATTTGTGGCAGTCAGTTCCCGCAGCCGGCCGGCCGGTTTCCCTAGGCTGTGAAGATGCCGATCACCCCCGACACCAAAGACTGGACCTGGGTGCTCGAGCGCCCCTGCCTCGAGTGCGGATTCTCCGCCGCCGAGCTTCGTTACGACGACGTACCCGATCTTGTGCGCCAGAACGCGGCCGCCTGGGCACCCGTGCTCGACCGACCGGATGTTGCGGCGCGGCCCGACGACACCACCTGGTCGGCGCTGGAATACGCGGCCCACGTGCGTGACGTGTTCCGCATCTTCGACCTGCGGCTGGGCCTGATCCGCGCCGAGGACGACCCGCTCTTCGCGAACTGGGACCAGGACGCCACCGCGGCGGCCGAGCGCTACAACGAGCAGGATCCACGGGTCGTGGCGGCGGAACTGGCCGCGGCCGCGGCATCCGTTGCCGACGCCTTCGCGGCCGTGCCGCCCGCCGACCGGCAGCGCACCGGCCGCCGCAGCGACGGCGCCCGCTTCACAGTGACCACGCTGGCCCAGTACTTCATCCACGACCCGACGCACCACCTGCATGACGTATCCCGCTGACCGGACGTCAGCGATCCGGTCACTCGAACGGCCGACGCTGTAAACTTCGGCCATGACGACGGACCGCAGCGTGGCGCGCAGCCCGGCCGTTGTGGCGCACAAGGTGCTCAACAACAACGTCGTCATCTCGGTCGACAGCGCCGGCCAGGAACGGGTACTGATGGGACGGGGGCTGGGATTCCAGTTGCAGCCCACCGACACCATCGACCCGGCGAAGGTCGAGAAGACCTTCATCCTCGAGCAGGGCAGCGGAGCCGATCACGCCCGGCAGCTGCTCGCCTCGGTGCCGTATCCGGTCATCGAGGCCGTCACGGCCGCCGTCGATGAGGCCGAGCGGATCCTGGGGCGCAGCCTCGGTCGGCGGCTGCCGATGGCCATCATCGACCACGTGCAATACGTGCTCGAGCGTATGCAGAAAGGCATTCGGATCCCGAGCACGGCGATGCCCGAATTGCGCGTGCTGCACCCGCAGGAATTCGACGCGGCGCTGGCGATGGCACGATCCGTCAGTGCCAGTCTGCAGACCGACCTCCCGGCGGAGGAGGCCGTATTCCTCACGATGCATATTCTCAACGCGACCCGGGACGAGCCCAACGGCACCGCGGCGTTGCTCTTTCGTCGGGTACAGCACGTGGTCACCACGGTTGAGGGCGGCCTCGGCGTGCAGCTGGACGTGGCGAGCCCGGACTACGCGCGGTTCATCCTGCACATCCAATTCCTCCTGCAGCGACTCGTGGCCCAGACGATGCTGCGAGGCTCCGACACGTCGTTCTTCGAGTTCGCTAAACACAGTTATCCGCGCTCGTACGCGATCGCCGCCGACGTCAAGCTGTACGTCAGTGAAGCCACCGGCTCCGATCTCACCGATGAAGAACTCCTCTACGTGATCGTGCACGTGGAGCGCCTGGCCAACCAGGTTGTGGATGGCGCGGCGCCCTGACGGTGTGCTAGCGTGAGCGTCGCAGGGCGAAGACGACCTGTGGAAGCTCTTCGGATTGTTACTGCGCAAGCAGGCAAAACCTGGACTCTCATCGCATAGCGCGATGTCTGAGTTCAGGTCTTTTTTTTGCCCAAAATCCGAAGTCCCGCTTCCTTGGCACGAAGAAGCCGCGATGCCGCGGCGGAAGGTGAACCAGAACGATGGATTACTCCAAAACCGCTGCTGCGGTTCTCAAGGGCGTGGGCGGCGAAGACAATGTCTCGTCGCTGGTGCATTGCGCCACCCGGCTGCGGTTCGTGATCAAGGACGACTCGAAGATCGACAAGGCCGGCGTGAAGGCGGCCCCGGGCGTCATCGCCACGGCCGAGGCCGGCGGCCAGTACCAGGTCGTCATCGGCAACGAGGTCCCAGAGGTCTTCGCCGAGATCGCGAAGATCTCCAAGCTCGCCGGTCTGTCCGCGAACGAGACGTCCGCCCCGGACGGACCCAAGGGAAACCTTCTCAACCGCTTCATCGCGATGATCTCGGCGATTTTCACCCCGCTGGTATGGGCTCTGGCCGGAACGGGCCTGCTCAAGGCGTTCCTCGCCGCGGCGGTCACCTTCGGCTGGCTCGACAACACGACCACGACCTACGTGATCCTCAATGCGCTGTCGGATGCGTTCATCAATTTCCTGCCGCTCGCACTGGCGATCACGGCGGCGAAGTACTTCAAGGCCGAGCAGTTCACCTCACTCGCGATCGCCGGCGCCTTCGTCTATCCGTCGATCGTCGCCCTCAACGGGGTGCCCGACATCACCTTCTTCGGCATCCCCGTCACAATGGTCAGCTACGTGTCGAGTGTTATCCCGATCATCGTCATCGTCTGGCTGCAGAGCCACGCCGAGCGCTTTCTCTACACCAAGCTTCCCGCCGCGATCCGCCGGTTCGTCACCCCGATGCTCCTGGTTGCCATTCTTGTTCCGTTGACCTTCCTCGCCATCGGCCCGCTCTCCAACCTGATCAGCGGCGGCCTCGCCGGTGGCATCGGCTGGATTTTCACCGTTCTGCCGTGGCTCGGTGGCGCCATTATGGGTGGCCTCTGGCAGGTCTTCGTGATCTTCGGCTTGCACTGGGGATTTGTTCCCCTGATGACGGCCGAGTTGCAGAGCACAGGTTTGACCTACCTCCTGGCGCCACTCTTCGCTGCAGTTCTGGCGCAGGCCGCGGCCGTCACCGGTGTCTGGGTTCGCACCAAAGACGCGAACCTGAGGTCCCTCGCGGCCCCCGCGGCGCTGTCTGGCTTCCTGGCCGGTGTCACCGAGCCAGCAATCTACGGCGTGAATCTGCCGCTCAAGCGCCCGTTCCTGTATGGAATCATCGGCGGTGTCATCGGCGGCGGGCTGATTTCGGCGGGCGGTGTGGCCGGCAACGCCTTCGTGCTCCCATCGGCACTGGGCCTGCCCGCGCTATTCAGCGAGGGAAGCGTCGTGATGCTGGTCCTCGGCCTTGCCGTCGCCGTCCTGGTGCCGTTCCTCCTCACCGTCATCGTCGGTTTCACGGACCCGGTCGTCGAGACCGCCGCTCCGGTGGATGGCACCGACCTTGTCGTCCTCAGCCCGCTGGACGGCACCGCCGTGCCGCTCACCGAGGTTCCCGACGCCGTCTTCGCCGGTGGCGCACTCGGCAAGGGTGTCGCGATCATCCCCCGCGTCGGCACTCTGTACGCCCCGTTCGACGCTCTCGTGGTCGCCGCGTTCCCGACCGGTCACGCGATCGGCCTGCAGCACGCCGATGGCGCCGAAGCGCTGATCCACATCGGACTCGACACCGTCAAGCTCGGCGGAAAGCACTTCTCCCTCAAGGTCGAAAAGGGCCAGCAGGTCAGGGCCGGCGACCTCCTGGTGGAGTTCGACATCGCCGCGATCACCGCGGCCGGCTACGACGTGACCACGCCGGTCATCATCACCAACCCGAAGAAGTACCCGACTATCGGCTCGCCCGCATCGGGACCGGTGGCCCACGGTGACGCCCTTTTCCTCGCCATCGCCGAAGCAGAACTAGCCATCGCCTAACAAGCACACCCAGCACGTCTCGGCAGAGGAGCGGCCCGACCGCTCCTCCGCCCCGTGCACTGCACCACATCTGCACTGCGTAATAGAAGGAGCACACGAATGACTGATTCCATAACGTTTCCCGCTGATTTCCTCTGGGGCGGCGCCACTGCCGCGAACCAGATCGAAGGCGCATACAACGAGGGCGGCAAGGGCCTGTCGATCCAGGACGTCATGCCCCAGGGCATCACTACGCCGCGTACCGACGGCCCCACCGACGACAACCTCAAGCAGGTGGCCATCGACTTCTACCACCGCTACGCCGAAGACATCGCCCTGTTCGCCGAGATGGGCTTCAAGACCTTCCGCTTCTCCATCGCCTGGAGCCGGATCTTCCCGCTCGGCGACGAGGCCGAGCCCAACGAAGAGGGCCTCGCGTTCTACGAGCGGGTTCTCGACGAGTGCGAAAAGCACGGCATCGAGCCGCTGGTGACCATCTCGCACTACGAGACGCCGCTCCACCTCACCGACACCTACGACGGCTGGGTCAACCGCGAGCTGATCGGCTTTTACGAGCGCTACGCCCGCGTGCTCTTCGCCCGCTACGGCGCCCGGGTGAAGTACTGGCTCACGTTCAACGAGATCAACTCCGTGCTGCACGCCCCGCTCCTCTCTGGCGGTATCAACACACCCAAGGGCCAGCTCACCAAAACCGACCTGTACCAGGCCGTGCACAACGAGCTGGTTGCCAGCGCGCTGGCTACCAAGGCCGCCCGCGAGCTCGCCCCGAACGCCCAGGTCGGCTGCATGATCCTCGCAATGCCGGTGTACCCGCTGTCGCCGTCTCCCGATGACATGATGGCGTCACTCACCACCGAGCGCACCAACCTCGCGTTCGGCGACATCCACGTGCGCGGTGAATACCCGGGCTACTACCTGCGGAGCCTGCGCGACCAGGGCGTCGACCTTGTCATCACCGACGACGACCGCGCGGTCCTCAAAGAGAACACCGTCGACTTCGTCTCGTTCAGTTACTACGTGAGTGTGGCCGAGACGGCCGACGATTCGCAGCGGGTGATGGGCGAGGGCAACATTTTCCCCGGCGTGCGCAACCCGACGCTGAAGGCATCCGAGTGGGGCTGGCAGATCGACCCCGTGGGCCTGCGCATCGTGCTCAACCAGTTCTGGGACCGCTGGCAGAAGCCGCTGTTCATCGTGGAGAACGGCCTGGGTGCCAAGGACGAACTCGTCGAGGTCGACGGCCGCAAGACCGTCATCGACGACTACCGCATCGCCTACCTGAACGACCACCTCGTGCAGGTCGGTGAGGCGCTCACCGATGGTGTGGATGTGATGGGCTTCACACCCTGGGGCTGTATCGACCTCGTCAGTGCCAGCACGGCACAGATGAGCAAGCGCTACGGGTTCATCTATGTCGACCGCAACGACGACGGCAGCGGCACCCTCGACCGGTACAAGAAGAAGTCCTTCGACTGGTACGCCGAGGTCATCGAGTCGAACGGTGCCAGCCTCACCCGCTAGCGTCGATTTATACGTACTAACCCTTAGGTGGTCTCCCGGGCCCGGTTCGGCTCCGGAGACCGCCTCGTTTGGAGCTCCACATGATTTCCCCGCGCATCGCTTTTCTCGACGTGGACGGCACCCTCATCGACTCGGGCGAAGTGATCGCCCCGTCCACCATCGAGGCGGTGCGGACCGCCAGGGCGAACGGGCACCTGGTCTACCTGAGCACCGGGCGGGCTTCGGTGGAAATCTACGCGGCGATCCGCGACATCGGCTTCGACGGTGCCATCACCGCCGGTGGCGGTTTCGCCGAGATCGGCGACGAACTCGTGATCTCCCGCACGATGCCCGAGGATGCGGTCGCCCGAATGGTCGGCTTCTATGAGGAGTCGGGGTACGACTTCTACCTGCAGTCCTACGACGAGCTCTTCCCGAGCCCCGGGGTTCGGGGGCGGTTCGCGGCGTACCTCGACGACGACAGCGAACGGAAGGGTGAAACCCGCACCGACCTGGCCTCCGTGACCGACGCCGACGAGCACCCCGCGCTGAAGGCATTCGCCGACGTACGACCGCTTCGTTACAGCGGCATCGCGAAGTCCGTGTTCCTCGCCGCCGACCTCACGGCCTTCGACAGGGTGTCGGAAGCGCTCAGCGGCGACTTCCACGTGATCACCGGCACCATCCCGCACATGGGTAAGGGCAGCGGCGAGGTCACCCTTGACGGGGTGAACAAGGGCACGACCCTCCTGCAGCTGCTCGACAAGCTCGGCATCGACGCGGCATCCGCCATCGGCATCGGCGACAGCACCAACGACATCGAGATGCTGCAGGTCTGCGGCGTCGGCATCGCCATGGGCAACGCCACCGACACGGTCAAGGCGCACGCCGACGAGGTCACCACCTCGGTCCTGGACGACGGCGTCTGGAACGCGTTCCGCCGCCACGGCCTGATCTGAGGGCTGCTCGCCCCGGGTTGCGCGGGTAGCCTGAGCGGATGAACGAGTCCTCGGCCGAGATGCGCACGCGGCTGACCGCGTGGGGTGTGACGCCCGTGGGGACGGGGTTCTCGACACCGTCGAGCGAGCTCATGCCCGGTACCCGCGGGGGTGAAGCCGTGATGCTCAAGATCGCGCTGGTGGAGGAGGAAGCTCGGGGTGCCACCCTCCTCGAGTGGTGGGGCGGGCACGGAGCCGCGCGGGTGTTGGCGCGGACCGACCGGGCGACGCTGATGGTGCGAGCGACCGGTTCTCGCGATCTGACGGTCATGGCGGCGGCGGGTCAGGATGCGGCAGCGACAGCCGTCCTCGTGCAGAGCGCGCTGACCTTGCACGAGCGCACACCGCCCTCATCCGGCGAGGTGCCTCTCGTCGCCCTCCGCGACTGGTTCCAGGTCCTGCTCACCACCCGGTCCGACGACCCGGTGCTGCGGCGGGCGGCCGAACGGGCCGAACGGCTGCTGGCCACGACGCCGCCGGCGGATGTTGCGGTGCTGCACGGCGACATCCACCATGGCAACGTGCTCGACTTCGGCGACCGCTGGGCGGTGATCGATCCGAAGGGCCTGATCGGGCATCGCGCCTTCGACTTCGCCAACATCCTCTGCAACCCGACAGAGACGGCCGCGCTCGACAATCTCGCGGCGCGGCTGAACACCATCAGCCGCCAGGCGAGCATCGACCCGGTGACGCTAGCGGAGTGGACCATCGCCTGGTGCGGTCTGTCCCTGGCCTGGGCGCGGGGCGACGCCATTCCCACCTGGCACGCCCGAACCGCCCGCGCCGTGGCGGAACTCCTGTTGGAAAGCCTGAACGACGGGTCTAAGTCGAGTGGAACTTTCAGCATCGGAGCGTAGTGTCGGGGATACGCATTGCGCAGTTCTATGTGGTGACACTGGAGGTCTTCTGTCATGTCCCGAACCTGGTTGAAGTGGATGCCCGCCGTCGCGGTTCCCGCCGTGATCGTCGCGGGGGTCCTCGCGGTTCCGTTGCAGGCCGGCGCGGCCGTTGACCTGCCGGACAAGACCCCGCAGGACGTGCTCGAATTGGCGGCCGGCAGCACCGTCGACACCTTCTCCGGCACCATCGAGCAGACCTCGGAACTCGGACTGCCCGAGATCCCCAGCACCGGGGACGCCGCCACCGCCGAGTTCGCCGACGCCCTCGACCTGCTCACCGGCAGTCACACCGTACGGGTCTACCAGAACGGCCCCGACCAGAGCCGGGTACAGGTGCAGGACACCATGTCCGAGCGCAACCTGATTCAGAACGGCGCCGACCTCTGGCTCTACGACTCCGCCGACAACACCGCCGCGCACACGACCCTGCCGGCCGACACGGGTGACCGGTCGGCGCCGGGTTACACGCCGAGCGAGATGGCCGACACGTTCCTCGCCGAGGTGGCGCCAAGCACCGAGGTGACCCTGGGTGAGAACACCGAGGTGGCCGGTCGCACCGCGTACGAGCTGGTGCTCACCCCGAACACCGACGACACCCTGGTGGGATCCGTCTCGATCGCGGTCGACTCCGAGACCGGGCTGCCGCTGCGCGTGCAGGTCGAGGCGCTGGAGGCCGCGGAGCCCGCGATCAGCGTGGCCTTCACCTCGCTCAGCTTCGACGCCCCGCCCGCCGACCTGTTCGTCTTCACCGCGCCGGCCGGAGCCACGGTCACCGAGGAGACCCTGCCCACCAAGGACGCGGCCGGCCACCCCGAGGGCGAGACCAGCGGCGTGACCGTCACGGGCTCCGGCTGGGACGCCGTCGTGTCTGTGCCGGCCGGCGCGGATGCCGCGGCCATGGCCGAACTCACCGCCTCACCCCTGTACAGCCAGCTCACCGACGCCGTTGACGGCGGCCGGGCCCTGAGCACCACCCTCATGAGCGTGCTGATCACGGACGACGGCCGGGTCTTCGCCGGTTCTGTCCCAGTGGAGCGGCTGCAGGCCGCCGCAGCCCAGGAGTGACCATCGCCGCCCGGGCCGGCGACCTGGCCATCGAGACCCGGGCTCTTACCAAGCGGTTCGGCCGCCAAATCGCCGTGGACGCCATCGACCTTGCCGTGCCGATGGGCTCGGTGTTCGGCTTCCTCGGCCCGAACGGGTCGGGCAAGACCACCAGCATCCGGGTGATGCTCGGCCTCGCCGCGGCCACCAGCGGCGAGGTTAGCCTGCTCGGTGAGTCGATGCCGGGCCGCCTGGCCAGGGTGCTGCCGCAGGTGGGCGCCCTGGTGGAGGGCCCCGCGTTCTACCCGTTCCTCTCCGGCGCCGCCAACCTGCGCCGGCTCGACTCCGCCGATCGCGCCGCGCCCGGCCGCAGCCGCCGGGCCCGGGTGGACCGCGCGCTGGACCGGGTGGGCCTGTCGAACGCGGCGGGCAAGAAGGTGTCGGCGTACTCGCTGGGTATGAAGCAGCGCCTGGGCATCGCGAACGCCCTGCTGATGCCGCGCCGACTGCTCGTGCTGGACGAACCGACCAACGGGCTCGACCCGCAGGGCACCCGCGAGGTGCGCGCCCTGGTGCGATCCTTGGCCGGTGAGGGCACCACGGTCTTCGTGTCCAGCCATCTGCTCGCCGAGGTGGAGCACATGTGCACGCACGCGGCCATCATGAGCGCCGGACGTCTGGTGTCCCAGGGCACCCTCGACGAGCTGCGCGCCGGTGAAGCCAGGGTGCGGGTGCGAACCCCGGATGCCGCGGCGGCGATCCGGGTGCTGGCCGCCGCCGGACTGGTGGCCGAGCTGGAGTCCGCGCCGGACGAGCGCGGCGCCGAGAGTTTCTCCGCCGCCGGCGGTTCCTCGAACCGGCCCGCCGACCACTGGGTGAGCGCCCCCCTCGAGGTGCCCGCAGGCGGACACCTCGCAGAGGAAGACCTCGTCGCGGCGCTCGTCGCCGCCGGGGTGCGGGTGCGTGGCTTCCACCTGCAGGACACCAGCCTCGAGGACCGCTTCGTGGCTCTCACCGGAGAGGGGTTCGACGTTGTCCGATAAGACGGTGTCCGATAGTTCGGTGTCCGACAGAACGGCGCCAGAGAGTGGGCCAGCGGCATCCTCGGCGACGGCGCCGACCGGCTCGCCCCGACCCGGCGGCGCCTGGGCGCTGCTGGTCTCCGAACTGACGGTGCTCTTCCGCCGCCGCCGCACCTGGGCGCTGCTGCTCGCGTTGGCCGCGGTGCCGGTGCTCATCGCCGTCGCCGTGCGGCTCTCCTCGCAGGAGCCGACCCCCGGCCGCGGTCCGCCGTTCCTCGACCAGGTCACCCAGAACGGCCTGTTCGTCGCCGTGACCGGACTGATCGTGTCGATCCCGCTGTTCCTGCCGCTCACCGTGGGCGTCGTCGCGGGGGACACCATCGCGGGCGAGGCCGGCCTGGGCACCCTGCGCTACCTGCTCGCGGCCCCGGCCGGGCGGGTCTGGTTGCTCGTGGTGAAGTACATCGGCGCCGCGGTGTTCTGCCTCGCGGCCACGCTCACCGTCGTCACCGCCGGGGTGCTCGCCGGGCTGGCACTGTTCCCGGTCGGCCCGCTGACCCTGCTCTCCGGAGACACCATCAGCCTGGCCGAGTCATTCCTGCGGGCCCTGCTCATCGCCGGCTACGTCACGGTCTCACTGCTCGGCCTCTCGGCCATCGGGCTGTTCTTCTCCACCCTCACCGTGGTGCCCGTCGGGGCGATGGCCGCCACCATCGTGCTCTCGGTCGTGGCGCAGGTGCTCGACTCGCTGCCGCAACTGGACTGGCTGCATCCGTGGCTGTTCAGCCACTACTGGCTCGACTTCGCCGACCTGCTGCGCCAACCGATCGATTTCACCTCGTTCGGCGCCAATGCGTTGCTGCAGGGCGGCTATCTGCTGGTCTTCGGGGCGCTCGCCTACGGCCGATTCGCCACCAAGGACATCCTGAGCTGAGGTCGCCGGGCAACCCGAGACGGGCCCGCGCTGCGCCGCTTTCTATGCAATTGACATGAGTGTGCCAGAACGGGCCGCTATCGCAGGTCCCTTGCAGAACGGGAGCCTACGGTAATATTCTGCCCTCATTCGGGGGGTGAATCCGGAGGCATCTGTTTTGGCAATCGAAAGTACCCCACCCGTCGTTAGACCGAGCAGCCCGCCGCGGGTTCGCTTGGCGGATGTCGCCGGTCGGGCCGACACCTCGTGCGCCCCGGCCGACGCGGGCACAATCGTGACGGGCATCGCCCTCTCCACCCAGTCGGTGCAGCCGGGCGACCTTTTTGTGGCCCTGCCCGGCAAGAACGGTCACGGCGCCGCGTACACCGACGGCGCGGTGCAGGCCGGCGCGGTGGCCGTGCTCACCGATGCAGACGGCGAGGCCGAGGCGCGTGCCGCCGGCGTGCCCGTTCTCGTGAGCGACAACCTGCGCGGCCGACTGGGCGAACTCAGCGCCTTCATCTACGGCACCGCCGACAGCGCCCCCACGATCTTCGGCATCACCGGAACCAACGGCAAGACCACCACCGCCTACGTGCTCGAGGCCGTGCTGCGCCAGATGGGCCTGGTCACCGGCCTGTCCACCACGGCCGAACGCCACATCGCGGGCGAGGTCTTCGTCTCCAGGCTCACCACCCCCGAGGCCACCGACGTGCACGCTCTCCTCGCCCGCATGAAGGAAAAGCAGGTGGAGGCCGTGGTGCTCGAAGTCAGCGCCCAGGGCCTGACCCACGGCAGGGTCGACGGCATCGTCTTCGACGTCGCCGGCTTCACCAACCTCTCGATCGACCACCTCGACGACTACGGCACCATGGAGAACTACTTCGACGCCAAGGAGCTTCTGTTCCGGCCGGACCGCGCCCGAAGAGGCGTCGTGAGCATGGAGACCCCCTGGGGCCTCAAGCTGCTGTCCGAGCCGAAGATCCCGGTGACCTCGATCTCGGCGGATGCCAAGACCGACCCGGATTGGCGCCTGGACATCCTCGAGGCCCTGCCGGAGGCCACCCGGTTCCGGGTGCAGAACCGGGCCGGCGAGTTCGTCGAAACGACGGTCGCGCTGCTGGGCGACCACCTCGTCGCGGACGCCGGGCTGGCCGTGGCGATGATCGTCGAGGCCGGCTACGGCGCCGCCCGGGTGCAGGCGGCGCTGCAGGACGGCATCGAGGTGTACATCCCCGGCCGCACCGAGAGCGTGTCCGGTCCGACCGGCCCGCGCGTCTACGTGGACTTCGGCCACAGCTCCGACGCGTTCGAGAAGACCTTGCGTGCGGTCAAGGCCGTCACCACGGGTCGGGTCATCATGCTCTTCGGCGCCGACGGCGACCGGGACCCGGTCAAGCGCCCCGAGATGGCGCGCGTCGCGGCGGCCGGCTCCGACATCGTGGTCATCACCGACCACCATCCCCGCTTCGAAGACCCGGCCAGCATCCGACGGATGCTCGTGGACGCCGCCAGGGAAGCCTTCCCCAGCAAGCAGATCGTGGAGGTCTCCCCGCCGGAGGCCGCGATCGACTACGCGGTCGACCTGGCCAGGGACGGCGACGCCATCCTCTGGGCCGGACCCGGCCATCAGGACTATCGCGACATTCGAGGCGTGCGCACACCGTACTCGGCGCGCGCTTTGGCCCGGGAGGCCCTCGCCCGGCACGGCTGGCCGGTCTCCTAACTCGCGAACTGTGACTTAATCACCAAAACTCCCGGTTTCAGGTGCTTAAGTCACGGCTTGCGTGGGGGTCGGCGCGCACACCCTCGGTCCAGGTGGCGACGCAGAGCGGCACCCCCGGCCGGTAGGCCAGATGTGCCACCGACGGGGCATCGAGCACCTGCAGATCGGCGCGGCCGCCGATGCGGAGCGAGCCCACGGCATCGGGCCCGTGCTCACGGCCGACCGCCCGCGCCGCGCCGCGGGTGGCGGCCCAGACCGCCTCGCGCACGGTCAGGCCCATCTGCAGCACCGCCGTGGCCACGCAGAACGGCATCGACGTGGTGTACGAGGTGCCCGGGTTGCAGTTGCTGGCCAGCGCGATGTGCGCGCCCGCATCGAGCAGCCGTCGGGCGGGCGGGAACGGCTGCCGGGTGGACAGGTCGCAGGCCGGAAGCAGGGTGGCCACGGTGTCGGAGCCGGCCAGGGCGTCGATGTCGGCGTCGTCGAGGTGGTTGCAGTGGTCCACGCTGGCGCAGCCGAGCTCCACGGCGAGCCGCACGCCACCGCCGGCGCCGAGCTGGTTGCCGTGCAGGCGGAGGCCCAATCCGGCGGCCCGGCCGGCGAGCAGTACCTCGCGGCACTCGTCGACGTCGAACGCCCCGGTGTCGCAGAACGCGTCGATGAAGTCGACGTGCGGGGCCACCGCCTGAAGCATCGGACCTGTCACCAGGTCGAGGTAGTCGCGCCGGTCGATGCCCGGCGGCACCAGGTGGGCGCCGAGGAAGGTGACGACATCGGCGACCTCGGCCGCCGCCCTGGCACCGCGGAGTTCGGTGGCCAGGTCGAGGCCGTAGCCGGTCTTGGTTTCCAGGAAGGTGGTGCCCGAGGCAGCGGCCTCCCGGCGGAGGCGGCGGGCATTGGCGACCAGATCGGCCTCGCTCGCTGCCCGGGTGGCGGCCACCGTGGTGGCTATGCCGCCGGCGGCATATCTCTGCCCGCCCATGCGGGCCTCGAACTCGGCAGCCCGGTCACCGGCGAAAACCAGGTGGGTGTGGGTGTCGACCCAACCGGGGAGCACCGCCCGGCCGTGCACATTCACCTCGCTGTCGGCGGCGGGCGCGTCGGCGGCCGGCCCGATCCAGGCGATGCGGCCGTTCTCGATCACGAGCGCGGCATCCGCCAGCCTGTTGTCGTCATGACTGTCATGGCTGGACTCGGCGGCTTGGGTGGTGAGCTCTGCGATCCCGGTGATCAGTTCGGCGGTCATCGTGGGGCCTTCCGGTCGGGGTGAAGAACGGTGATGCAACTGTTCCTGTTCCGGACAATTGTGGCCGGTGCGCCGGTAACAATTGTCCGCATGGGGCACAGAAGAGCCGGGCGCGGGTGGTCATGCGGGGCTCGGGGCGGCGGGGAAGCTGCTTGTGTCGGGGGAGCTGAGGGCGTCGAAGGGATCGAGGGCGTCGAGCGCATCGCCGAGGAGCGCCGCGGGCGACCCGTCGAGGGCGAGGGCGGCCGCGGCGGTGCCCACCAAGCGGCCGCTGTCGGCGACGATGCGGCCGGCCACGATCACCCGCCGCACGTCGGTCGCCGTGGCGGCGAGCACTAGCTGGTCGAGCCGGGCCCCGATGGTGCGGATGCTGCGCGCATCGACCTCGACCAGGTCGGCCGGGTCACCCGGGACCAGGCGCGCCCGACCGAGGCCGAGGGCGGCGTAACCGTCGGTGCCGGCGGCCTGCAGCAGCTCCGCCGGGGTGAACCGGCCGCGACAACCGGAGGCCAGGCGTTCGCCCATCTCCAGGCCGCGCAGCTCCAGGAACGGGTCGATCACGGCGTTCTGGTCGGAGCCCAGGGCGACCGGTGAGCCCGCGTCGGCCAGGGCCCGGGCCGGACCGATGCCGTCGCCGAGGTCGGCCTCGGTGCTCGGGCACATCGATACGGTGACACCGTTGGTGCCGAGTAGGCGCACGTCGTCGTCGCTGAGGTGGGTGGCGTGCACCACGCTCAACCGTGGTGTGAGGGCGCCGAGGCCGTCGAGCACTCCGGTCGGCGTGACCCCGTATGCGGCCAGGCAGTCAGCGTTCTCTTGCACCTGTTCGGAGAGGTGGATGTGCAGCGGAACGTCGGCCGGCAACCCGGCGAGGATCTCGCGCATGGCCTCCGTCGGGACCGCCCGCACGGAGTGCAGCGCGGCACCGAGGCTGACCAGGGCCGGTTCGGCCGGCCGGGCGGCGGCATCCGCGTCGAGAGTCTCGCGCAGACGCGCCCAGCGGGCCAGCCAGCCGGCGGCGGAACCGTCGCCGAAGGCGCGTTGCTCGGGCCGCAACGGGGTATGGATACCGCCGGCCAGGTAGCTGGTGTCCAGCAGCACCAAGCGGATGCCCACCTCGCGGGCCGCGGTCGCCAGCGCGAGCTCCATGGCGTGGGCCTGCGGGTATGGCGCGCCGCCCGACTGGTGGTGCAGGTAGTGGAATTCGCCGACGGCGGTGTAGCCGCTGACCAGCATCTCGGCGAAAACGGCCCGCGCCAGCCGCAGATAGCGCTCGGGGGTGAGCGCCTGCGCCACGGCGTACATGGACTCACGCCAGTGCCAGAAATCGCCGCCCTGGTCGTGGGTGCGGCCGCGGAGTGCCCGGTGGAAGGCGTGCGAGTGCGCGTTGGCCAGGCCGGGCAGAACAGTGCCGAGGCGGATGTCGCCGGGCTCGACCGGAACACCATCGGCGCGGTCGGTCAGGCGGCCGTCGATGCCGGCGGACAGGCGCACGCCGGCGACCGCGACGCCGTCGACCAGCAGCGCCTCGCACCAGTAGGTGGCGCCTGTCGGCAGCGGGCTGCTCGCCGGGGCCGAGGTCACAACAGCTCCCGCAGCAGGGTGTCGAGGGCTTCGACGCCGGCGAGGCAATCCGCCAGGGTGGCGAATTCCTCGGGGGAGTGCGAAATGCCGGTGGGGTTGCGCACGAACAGCATCGCGGTGGGCAGCCGGGCGGCGAGCACTCCGGCGTCGTGGCCGGCTCCCGTGGCCAGCGCGGGCACGCCGCCAAGCGCGAGGGCCAGGCGGGCGGCCAGCTCCGGGTCGAAGGTGACGGTGCCGGTCCAGGACTCCTCGACCACGGTCGCGGCGCAGCAGGAGTGCGGGGCCTGCAGCCGGGCGGTGATGTCGGCGACCACGGCGCGGGCCTGGTCGTCGGTGTCCGCGCGGGCGTCCAGCCAGGCGGTGACGGCGGAGGGGATCACGTTGGTGCCGCCGGGTATCGCCTCGATGCGGCCGACGGTGGCACGGGCCCCCGGGTTGGCCAGGGCGGCCTGCTGCACCGCGACGATGGCATGTGCCGCGGCCACCATGGGGTCGCGGCGGCCGGACATCGGGGTGGCGCCGGCATGGTTGCCCTGGCCGGTGAAACTCAGCCGCCAGCGCCCGTGGGCGAGGATGGAGGAGGCCACCGCGACGGGTTCACCGAGGTCGATCAGGCGGCGGCCCTGCTCCACATGCAGTTCCAGGAATATGCCGATGCGGTCGAGGGCGGCCTGGTCTCGGCCCAGGTGTGCAGGGTTGAGCCCGGCCGTTTTCGCCGCCTCGGCGAGGGTGATTCCCGCCCGGTCCGTCAGGGCACGGGCCGTATCGGCGTCGATCGCGCCGGAGAGCAGCCGGGAACCGAGGCAGGCCACCCCGAATCTCGAGCCCTCCTCCTCGGCGAACACCAGCACGGCGCAGGGCCGGCTCGGCACGAAACCGGCGGCCTGCAGTCGGGCGACGGCGTCGAGGGCGGAGACCACGCCGAGCGGGCCGTCGTAGGCGCCGCCGCCGGGCACCGAGTCGAGGTGGCTGCCGACCACCACGGCATCCGCGCCAGGTTCGCCCCACCAAGCCCAGGTGTTGCCGTTGCGGTCTGTCTCCACAGCCAGCCCGAGCCGCTCGGCACGTTCGGTGAACCAGGCCCGCAGCTCGTGTTCGGCCGGCTCCCAGAGGTGCCGGGAGTAGCCGGCGGCACGCCGGTCCCTGCCGGTGTCGGCGATCTCGTCGAGGCCGGCCAGCAGGCCGTGCGCGATGAGGTCAGGCATGCGGCGCATCCGCGACCGAGCCGGCGGGCGCATCTGTCTCCCACATCGGCACCCGCAGGCCGCGTTCGCGGGCCACCTCTTCGGCGCGTTCGTAGCCGGCGTCGACGTGGCGCATGACGCCGGTGCCCGGGTCGTTGGTGAGCACCCGTTCGATCTTCTCGGCGGCCAGCGGGGTGCCGTCGGCCACGATCACCTGGCCGGCGTGGATGCTGCGGCCGATGCCGACCCCGCCGCCGTGGTGGATCGAGACCCAGGTGGCGCCGGACGCGGTGTTCAGCAGGGCGTTCAGCAGCGGCCGGTCGGCGATGGCGTCTGAGCCGTCTTTCATGGCCTCGGTCTCCCGGTAGGGCGAGGCGACCGAGCCGGAATCGAGGTGATCACGGCCGATCACGATCGGGGCGGACAGTTCGCCGGAGGCGACCATCTGATTGAACTTGAGGCCGGCCAGGTGGCGTTCCTGGTAGCCGAGCCAACAGATGCGGGCGGGCAGGCCCTCGAAGCGCACCTTTTCGCCGGCGGCGGTGATCCAGCGGCGCAGGTGCTCGTCATGAGGAAACAGGTCCACGATGGCCTTGTCGGTGGCCGCGATGTCGGCCGGGTCGCCGGAGAGCGCCGCCCAGCGGAACGGGCCCTTGCCCTCGGCGAAGAGCGGCCGGATGTAGGCGGGCACGAAGCCGGGGAACTCGAACGCCCGCTCGCAGCCGCCGAGCAGCGCCTCGGCGCGAATGGAGTTGCCGTAGTCGAAGACCTCGGCTCCGGCATCCTGAAAATCGACCATCGCCTGCACCTGCTTGGCCATCGCGGCGCGGGCCCGGTCGGTGAACTCTTCGGGTTTGTCGGCCGCGTAGGCGTGCCAGTCGGCGACGCTGACGCCCTCGGGCAGGTACGCGAGCGGGTCGTGCGCGCTGGTCTGGTCGGTGACGATATCGATGGGTACCTCGCGGGCGCGAAGCTCGGCGAACACTGTGGCGGCGTTGCCGACCAGGCCCACCGACAGTGGCCGGCGATCGGCCTTCGCCGCCAGCACCCGGGCGATGGCGTCGTCGATGTCGTCGGTCATCTCGTCGAGGTAGCCACGCTCGACCCGGCGCTCGAGCCGGGACGGGTCGACGTCGACGATGAGCACGACGCCCTCGTTGAGGGTGACCGCCATCGGCTGGGCGCCGCCCATGCCGCCGGCGCCGCCGGTGAGGGTGAGGGTGCCGGCCAGGGTGCCGTTGAACCTCTTGGCGGCCACGGCGGCGAAGGTCTCGTAGGTGCCCTGCAGGATGCCCTGGGTGCCGATGTAGATCCAGGATCCGGCGGTCATCTGGCCGTACATGGTGAGGCCCAGGGCCTCGAGCCTGCGGAACTCCGGCCAGGTGGCCCAGTCGCCGACGAGGTTGGAGTTGGCGATCAGCACCCGGGGCGCCCACTCGTGGGTACGGAACACGCCCACCGGCTTGCCGGACTGCACAAGCAGGGTCTCATCCTTCTCCAGCGTGGTGAGGGTGCGCACGATGGCGTCATACGCCGCCCAGTTGCGGGCAGCCTTGCCGGTGCCGCCGTAGACCACCAGCTTCTCCGGGTGCTCGGCGACCTCGGGGTCGAGGTTGTTCATCAGCATCCGCAGCGGGCCCTCGGTCTGCCAGCTCTTGGCGGTGAGGGTGTTGCCCCGGGCGGCGCGCACGACGCGCGGGGCGTGCGGGTCGGCGGCCGGCGCATCCGCGGCTGCTGGCGCCGTGCTGTCGGTCAGGTCGGTCATGAGCGGGTCTGCTTTCTCGAGAGCTGGGCGTGCGGATGCGGTTAGTACAGCGAGCCGGTCATGGTCTGCGCGGCGTCGAGTAGGGCGCCGCTGCGTGCGGATGCGGCGACCGACTCGATTTCGGGGGAGAGGAACCGGTCGGGGCCGGGGCCGGCAACGCCCCGGCGCACCTCGGCCAGCACGGCACCGGTCGCGGGCCCGGGCTTCAGCGGCGCGCGCAGGTCGAGGGCGCGGCTCGCGGTCATGATCTCGATGCCGAGCACCCGGGCGAGGCCGTCGATGCCGGTGCGGAGCTTGCGGGCGGCGTGCCAGCCCATGGATACGTGGTCCTCCTGCATGGCCGAGGAGGGGATCGAGTCGACCGAGGCCGGCACGGCGAGGCGCTTGAGCTCGGAGACGATGCCGGCGGCGGTGTACTGGGCGATCATCAGGCCGGAGTCGACCCCCACGTCGTGGGCGAGGAAGGCCGGCAGACCGTTGTTGCGGGCCGGATCGAGCATCCGGTCGGTGCGGCGCTCGGACATGCTCGCCACGTCCGCGACGGCGATGGCGAGGAAGTCGAGCACGTAGGCGACCGGGGCGCCGTGGAAGTTGCCGTTGGACTCGACCCGGCCGTCGAGAGTGACGACGGGGTTGTCGATCGCTGAGGCCAGTTCGCGGTCGGCGATGCGGCCCGCGTGCTCAACGGTGTCCCGGGCGGCGCCGTGCACCTGCGGGGCGCAGCGCAGCGAGTACGCGTCCTGCACCCGGGTGCACTCCGGGGTCTGGTGGCTGGCCACGATCGGCGAGCCGGCGAGCAGGTGGCGGAGGTTCTCGGCGGAGGCCTGCTGACCCAGCTGCGGGCGGAGGCCGGCGAGGTCGGCGGCGAAGACGGCGTCGGAGCCGAGCAGGGCCTCGATGCTCATCGCGGCGGCCACGTCGGCGGTGGAGAACAGGGTCTGCAGGTCGTGCAGGGCCAGGCTGAGCTGGCCGAGCATGCCATCCGTGCCGTTGATCAGGGCCAGGCCCTCCTTCTCGGCCAGGAGCACCGGCTCGAGGCCGGCGGCGGCCAGGGCGTCGGCGGCGGGCAGCTCAGTACCGGCGCGGTCGCGCACGGTGCCCTCGCCCATCAGCGCCAGGGCGCAGTGCGCCAGCGGGGCCAGGTCGCCCGAGCAGCCGAGCGAGCCGTATTCGCGCACGATCGGGGTGATGCCGGCGTTGAGCAGGCCGGCATACGCCTCCGCGGTCGACAGACGGATGCCGGTGCGCCCGGTGAGCAGGGTGGACAGGCGCAACAACATCAGGGCGCGCACGGTCTCCCGTTCCACCTCGGGGCCGGAGCCGGCCGCGTGTGAGCGCACCAGGCTCTGCTGCAGCCGGGTGCGATCGGCGGCGTCGATGAAGGTGGTGGCCAGGGCGCCGAAGCCCGTGGAGATGCCGTAGTGCGGCGCCGTGTCGGTGGCGAGCACCTCGATGGTGGCCCGGCTGGCGGCCACGGCGGCGCGGGCGTCATCGCCGAGCAGCACCGGGGCGTCGTGGCGGGCGACGGCCACGACATCCGCCACGGAGACCGGGCCGGTGCCCACTGTGACGGGGAACGGGGTGATGTTGGTGGCGGGCAGGACGGTGTCGACGGTGTGCATGTGTCCATCTGACTCCTGCCCGGTCCTCGGCGCACGGGGCTCAGCCGACTTGGTGTCTCGGATACGAGACACTTGCCGGATCCCCACAGCGGGCTAGGGTGGCGCGTGAACGGGTCCTCGGGTGGGCCGGTCGTCGACCCACAGGAGGTACCGGATGCTGTCGACCGACCTGATCACGGATGCGTTCGGCCGTGTGCAGGGGGCTGTGCACGCCGCCCTCGTCGGAGCCGGCCCCGAGCTGCTGGGGTACCGGGCCGACCACGAGGCGAACACCATCGCGTGGCTGGTCTGGCACCTCACCCGGGTGCAAGACAACCACGTGGCCGATCTCATGGGCGAGCCCCAACTGTGGACGTCGGCGGGCTGGCAGAAACGGTTCAACCTCCCCTTCGCGCCGACGGCGACCGGCTACGGCCAGGGTTCCACCGAGGTAGCCGCGGTGCGGGCCGGTGCTGACCTGCTGCAGGGTTACTTCGACGCGGTGCACGAACGCACCCTCGGCTACCTGGCCACCCTGCACGAGGACGATTTCAGTCGCATCGTCGACACCCGCTGGACCCCGCCGGTGACCCTGGCGGTGCGGCTGGTCAGCGTGATCGCCGACGATCTGCAGCACGCCGGCCAGGCCGCGTACGTGCGCGGGTTGGCGCAGCGGGCCGGCCTGCTCTGAGCCGGGCCTGCCTGCCTGCCTGCCTTGCCTGCCGCGAGAGCGGCCACGTGGCTGCCTGTGGCCGCGGAGGTGACCGTTCGACCGCTCTCGCGAGAGGGATCGCCCGGCTAGGCTCGGTGTCAGCACCTCGACACTGGAGAGCCCGTGGCCCACTCGTATCCGCTGTATGTGAACGTGCTGGCGCAGTGCTTCTGCTGCCAGTCGCTGCAGCCGTTCCACTTCACCTCGGCGACCGACCAGGTCGTGTGCGGCCACTGCCTGCGCCACCTCGGGCCCGAAAAGGCCGAGCAGCGCGACGCCGACCACATCAAATTGTGGCTGGGGCAGTTCGCCGCGCAGCAAGAGACCCTTCAGGAGCTGGACGCGACGACCACCGCGACGATCGCCGAGCGGGACGCCGAGATTGCGGCGTTGGCCGCCCAGGTCGCCGACCTCACCGGCATCGTGGCCGGCCGCTTCGACCGCGGGCCCGACGCGGGCCTGCGCGGCCTGCTCGAGACCGAGGTGCTCAAGCGGGCCGAGCGCAAGGCCGAGCTCGGCCAGCGCCGAACGGATGCGGCCATGGCCGTGCTCTGGGAGATTGACCGTCTGCACCGGGTGACGCCCGCCGACCCGCAGCACTGCGGATGCGGCAAGTCGGCCGCTGCCTGCCCCGAAACACGTGCACTCAACCCGATGCGCCAGGCGCTGGGCGACTGGGAGAGCAAGAACCAGAAGCTGCACGCCGCCGGCCAGCGGCACGCCCTGCCCGCCGGGCATCCCGACCTCACCTGACGCGCTGCGCATCCACCCTGACCGCACCCTTACCAGCAGACAACTGTTCCCGGTGCGGACAATTGCGCCCGGTGTGCCGGGCGCAGATGTCCGAATCGGGCACAGATGTGGCGCTGGGCTAGCGGGCGACCGAGGACTGGCCGGGATCGCGCGCGCCGAGGCTCGACGAACCGGGGCTCGGCGTGAGGCCGAGGCGGCGCACGATCTCGGCGGCCTCCTCGGCGGGCTTCCGGCCGGCGTCGATGGTGATCGCGTTCTCGTCGGGCTCCGGCGGCTCGAGCGCGTCCACCTGCGAGTCGAGCAGCGAGGTGGGCATGTAGTGGTCGTGCCGGGTGGCCAAGCGGCGCCCGATCAGGTCTTTCGACCCGGTCAGGTGCACAAAGATCACGTTGTGCTCGCGCAGCACGTCGCGGTAGCGGCGCTTGAGCGCCGAACAGGTGATGATGCCGGGCACGCCCGCCATGGAGTGCTCGATGATCCACGAGGAGATCGTGTCGAGCCACGGCGCGCGGTCTTCATCGTTGAGAGGCTCGCCAGAGGACATCTTGTCGATGTTCTCCTGCGGGTGCAGGTCGTCGCCCTCTTCGAGGTCCCAGCCGAGCTGGCCGGCGAGGATTCCCGCCACGGTGGACTTGCCGGATCCGGAGATTCCCATGATCACGAGCACGGGTTGCTGATTCTCGAACACGGCTAGATCACGATGTTCAGGAGGAGGACGCCGGCCAGGCCGGTGACGGAGATGAGGCACTCCATGACCGTCCAGGTCTTCAGGGTCTGCGGAACGCTGGTGCCGAGGTACTCCTTGACCAGCCAGAAGCCTGCGTCGTTGACGTGCGAGAGGAACAGCGAACCGGCGCCGATGGCGAGCACCATGAGCGACACATCCGTGGAACTCAGGCTCGCGGCGACCGGGGCGAGGATGCCGGCGGCCGTGACCGTGGCGACGGTGGCCGAGCCGGTGGCGACGCGAACCAGCGCGGCGACGACCCACGCCAGCAGCAGCACCGAGACGCTCGAGCCGTTGACCGCGTCGGCGATGACGGTGCCGATGCCGGTGTCGATGAGCACCTGCTTGAAGCCACCGCCGGCGCCGACGATGAGCAGGATGCCGGCGATCGGGGGAAGCGAGTCAGCGAGCGACTTCGAGACCGCAGCGCGGTCCATGCCGCCGCCGCGACCGAACACGATCATGGCGTAGATCACGGCGATGCCGAGCGCGATCATCGGGGTGCCGAGGAAGTCCAGGGTGGCGTTGAGCGGGTCGGTCGAGCCGGGGTTGATCGCGTCGGCGATCGACCTGGCGAGCATCAGCACGACCGGCAGCAGGATTCCTGAGACCGTGGCGATGAAGCTCGGGCGCTTGATGTTCTCTTCGAGACCCTGGTCGGCGGCGGTGATGAACATCTCGGGAACGGGCACCTTGACCCAGCGGGCAGCGAACTTGCTGAACAGTGGGCCGGAAATGATCACCGTGGGGATGGCGATGAGCACGCCGATGGCCAGGGTGAGGCCGAGGTTGGCGTTCAGGGTGGTGACGGCCACGAGCGGGCCGGGGTGCGGCGGCACCAGGCCGTGCATGACCGACAGGCCGGCGAGGGCCGGGATGGCGATACGGATGAGCGACTGCCCGCTGCGACGGGCGACCAGGATGATGACGGGGATGAGCAGGACCAGGCCGACCTCGAAGAACATCGGCAGGCCGATGAGGCCACCGATCAGGGCCATGGTCCACGGCAGGGTGCGCACGCTCGAACGGCTCACCAGTGCGTCGACGATGCGGTCGGCTCCGCCGGAGTCGGCCAGCAGCTTGCCGAACATGGCGCCGAAGCCCACGAGCACACCCACGCCGGCCATGGTGGAGCCGAAGCCCGCACCGAAGCTGGTGACCGCGGCGTTGGGGGCCATGCCGGCGCCCACACCCACGCCGACGGCGCCGATGGACAGGGCCAGGAAAGGATGCACCTTGAGCCACGTGATCAGCACGATGATCACGGCGACGCCGATGGTCGCCGCGAGAATGAGTTGCAGGGTGCTGCCGGCGGGAACCACTGGTTCCACCGCCTGAATCGCGCGGGTCACATTCATCTCGAGAATCCGTTCCGAGGCCGCGTCCCTGCGACCCCTTCGTCATGTGGTGAACACGTAAGTCGCCCTCTCGCCGCGGGATGCGGCATAGTGAAGGAGGAAGTACGTAATCTGATTAATCTGATTAATCGGATTTATGAAGTCTTACACAACGACGGCGATGCAGGCAACATCACCGAAGTGCAGAGTGCGATGACGCAGGCTGGGACGGATCGGTGCGACGGGGTCGCACCGGGTGAGTGAGGGTGTGACAGTGACTGCAGTGGGCGACGAAACCTGGCGGGACCGGGGATTGCACGCGCGAGTGGTGAATGCGCTCGGCCAGGAGATCGTCGACGGAACCTACGCGCCCGGCGACATCCTCAATCTGGACAGACTGAGCGAACGGTTTACCGTGTCGCGCTCGGTGCTGCGCGAGGCACTCCGGGTGCTGCAGTCTCTGGGCATGGTCGAACCCCGGCAGCGCGTGGGCACGCAGGTGCTGCCCCGGCAGTTGTGGGACCTCTTCAGCCCGCAGATCATCCAGTGGCGCGGCCAGGGAGACTACTTCGCCCAGATGCGCGAAATGCTCGAGCTGCGCCTGGGCATCGAACCCGTGGCCGCGCGGCTGAGCGCCCGCCTGATGACGACAGAGGAGCGGGAGGCCGTCGCCCGGGCCGCCGCCGTCATGGTCCAGTCCGACCAGGCACAGGACGGCCGGCGGTACCTCGAGGCCGACGTCGACTTCCACACCCTGATCCTGCAGGGCTCGGGCAACGCGGTGATGGGCCACTTCGCGAGCACCGTGGCGGCGTTGCTGCGCACCCGGGAGCAGGAGAAGCGCTTCACGATCACCGAGTACACGCCGCCGTCCGCCCATCGGCACAACGACCTGGCCGAGGCCATTGTCGCGGGCGACGAGGATGCCGCCTACTCCTGCGCGTATGCCACCCTCGAGGCCACCCTCACCGAGTTCGTGCAGGAGTCGGCCGACGCGAACTCCACCGCGGGCTAGTTCTCCGTAGCCGGGGCCGGCTCAGAGCCGCGCGAGCCGGTCGATGTCCTCGAGGAACTCGGCGGCCACCTGCGCCGACACCGTCGTGCGGGTGCCGCGGATGCCGGCCAGATAGTCCTGGGTGCCCGGCCCGCCGGGCACGGACTCGTCGGCGCCCGCGGAGAGGGCATCCTCCAGGGCCTGCTGGGAAGCCCGACGGGCGGCGTATTCGATGTCGGCTGGGGAGAAGCCGTCGCTGGCCGCGACGAGGGCCGCGAGGTCGACGGTGCCGGCCACCGCCGGGGGAATGTAGCGCTCCCAGATGGCCTGCCGGGCGGCGGCATCCGGCAACCCGATCGGCACCACGTAGTCGAATCGGCCGTGCCGCAGGAACGCCGAGTCGAGGGTGCGGATGAAGTTGGTGGCGCAGACGAGCAGCCGCCCGGGCCGCTCGCGGAACGCCGGGATGAGCTTGAGTAGCTCGTTGGTCACGCCCTGCAGGGGCGAGGGCGGTTCGCCACCGCGCTGGGCGGCGATCTCCTCGACCTCGTCGATGAAGACCACCACGTTGTCGAGGTCGTCGATCTTGTGGAACGTCTCCCGCAGCGCCCCGGCCAGTCCTTGCGGGTCGCTGGCCAGCCGGGACGGGAACACCTCCACGAACGGCCAGTCCAGCCTGGACGCGATGGCCTTGGCGAAGGTGGTCTTGCCGGTGCCGGGCGGGCCGAAGAGCACCACGGCCTTGGGCGGCACAACGCCGTATTGTTCGGCCATCTCCGGCCGGGCCAGGGGCATCACCAGGCGCCGCTCGAGCAGTTCCTTCTCGCGCACCATGCCACCCACGCTCGCCCACAGGTCCCGCGGCAGGATGCGCCCGCCGAGGTCGGCCAGGGCCCTGATCGACTGGCCCTGCACCGGGATGCGGCGCTCGAAGTAGCTGAGGTGGTTCTTGATTTCGAACCCGCGGTTGAGGAACGCGTCGACCCTGGTGGCGGTCTCCGGCATCAGCGCCGAGAGCTTGGTCAGGCCGTGCGGTGCCATCCGTCGTTCGAGGGCGGCGAGCAGGGCCGAACCGATGCCGTGGCTCTGCCACGGTTTGGTGGTGGCGAGGAACACGATCCAGCCCTGCGCGTGGGCGGCCCGGCCGACCGCGGCGCCGACCACCTCGTCGCCGTGCACGGCCACGACGGCATCGTCCTTCTGGCAGGAGGCGAGCACCTCAGACAGGGCGTAGACAGGGTCGGTGCTGGAGGCGGTGATCTCCTCCCACAGGCGCAGGATGCCGTCGAGATCGTCGGTATGAAAGTCGCGGATACGCCACTCGGTCATCGGGCTCCCTCGGTGTGTGAGGTCACTATGCCACCCTCCCTACCGCGACCCGTGACTCAATCCCCACAAGTTTGCGATTTTTGGGGCTTTCCTCACGGTTCGCGGATGGGCGGGCCCGGCTACTGCAGTCCGTCGACCGAGACCAGGCCGTCGTGGCGGCGGCCGTCGAAGATGATCGTGGGGATCTTCACGGTGGCGATCTTCTCCTCCACGAGGGTCTTGTTGGCGGCGATGATGTCGGTAACCGTGTCCGAAGCGGCCTCGGTCACGACCGCGTCGATCTGGTCGGCGGAGAGGCCGAACTCGCCGAGCCAGTCGACCAGGGTCGCGGTGGCCTCGTCGGAATCCATCGAGTTGATGGTTTCCTGCCACGGCAGGCCGGTTTCGGCCTTTTCGGTGAAGATGCGCTCGAGCACCTGCCAGTCGACGGGGGTCTCGGCGCCGTCCAGCGGGTGCAGCCGCAGGGCCTCGAGGTACTGGGTCACCAGCAGCGAATTGGGGAACTTGTAGCCCTCGGTGCCCGCGATCGGGTAGGCGATATAGGTGAGGTTGTAGGCCGATTCGAAGCCTGCCTCCTCGATGTTCTGGAACAGCGCCTTGCAGAAGGTGCAGCCGGGGTCGATGACCTCGACGGCGACGGGGTTGGCGGTGTCCTCGGTGAGGTAACTGGCGTTGGCGGGCAGGTAGTCCTCGGCGGTCCAGGTCTGCAGGCGGGCCGGGATGGCCGCGAAGGTCTCGCCGAGGCTGCCGAATTCGTTGCCGAATGCGCCGAGCACGTCGAACTCACCCAGCGACTCCATGAAGCCCGGCGTTTCATCCGGGATCGAGCAGGCCTCGGCGCCCAGGGTGCAGGATGCCGAATCCTGCTTGTTGCAGGTGCCGTAGACGTAGAGGTTGACGGCGCTTTTGACCACGGTGTAACCCGACCAGATGGTGGTGACCAGAACGAGCACGGCAAGGATCTCGAGGCCGATGCTGGCCGGACGCACGAGCCCCGGCCGGCGCACGGCGATCGGCGCGAGCAGGTGGTCCTTGATGTCCTGCTTGAAGGTGGTGTCGCAGGGCCGGAAGGTGACCCGGCGCCAGGTGCAGTTCCAGGCCTTGCCGACGTAGCGGCGGTACTTGGCCGAGAAGGCGGCCATGACGACCAGGACGATGAATGCGGCGATGCAGAACACTTAGGAGAGGCCTTTCATCAGCCGGGTGAGGGCCTGCGTGGCCGAGTCGATGTCCGACTCGGTCGAGTGCAGGCCGAGGGAGAGGCGCAGCAGCGGGGGTAGCCCGAGCTGTTCCTTCAGGTAGTGGTGGGCGCAGAAGTAGCCGCTGCGCACGGAGATCCGCGAGTGCGAGAGGAACACCGCGAGCCGGTGCGAGTCCTGCGCGGGCGCGTAGAGGCTGATCACCGGGCTGGGCTCGGTGTTCAGCAGTGTGAGTCCGGGGATCTCGGCGAGGCCGTCGTGGAGCCGCCTGGACAGGCCGGTGATGTGCTCGGCGGGGGTGAGCCCGCCGGGGCGGACGTCGCCGAGCCACTCGATCGCCCGGCCGAGCGCGATGATCTCGCCCCAGGCCTGCAGGCCCGGTTCGAGCAGCGCCGCCGGGTCACCCTGAACGAGGTCGAAGTCGTTCTCGCGCACGTCGGAGACCATGCCGCCGCCCACGAAGCCGAGCTCGAGGGAGGTGAGCAGCTCGTGCCGCGCCACGACGACGCCGAGACTTGCGGCGTACATCTTGTGGCCGGAGAAGCAGACCGCATCCGCCTCGGTCTTCTGCAGCAGCGCCCGGCTGTGGCCCATGGCCTGGGCGGCGTCGACGATGACGATGCCGCCGCGGGCGTGAGTGTCCCGCACGAGGTCGGCGAGGTTGCTGAGCTGGCGGCCGTCGATGTTGGACGTGGCGTTGACGACGACGACGGCCTTCTCCAGCTGCGCGGGCTCGTAGAGCAGGGCGCCGTCGGCGGCGCGACCCAGCACCAGGCGGTCGACGCCCAGCCGGCGGGCGGCGGTGATGGTGGGCAGGAACACCGAGTTGTGTTCGACGTGGCTGGTGACGACCCTGGTGAAGCGGCCAAGCGGCAGCTGCTGCAGGAGCAGGTTGAGGCCGTAGGTGGTGTTGAGGGTGAACGACACGGCGTGGCTCTTATTCGAGAGCCCGAGCAGGCCGAGCACGGCCTTGCGGGTGTCGGCCACCGCGGCATCGACCTTCAGGCCCCAGACGTATTTCACCCGTCCGCCGCAGGCGTTATAGGTCGTGTAGTAGTCGGTGAGGGCGTCGATCACGGGCTGCGGGCGCAGGCTCTGGCAGGCGGCGTCGAGGTAGACCTCACCGGATTGCAGGTAGCCGAAATCGCCCGACCGGCCCGTGTCGAGTCGCTCGGCGGCGGGCCTGCGGAACAGCGTGCTGCGCTTCATAAGGTCTCAACTCCAGGCTCAGCTTAGATTCGCGGCTGTTCCGGGAATGGGGACCAAAGTCCCGTTTGACCGGGTGTAGCACCGTTTACACAGCCAGCTCCAAGCGTTGGGCGAGGTAGGGCGCCGTGCGGCTGTGCGGATGCGCCGCGACAGTCGCCGGAGTGCCCTCCGCCACGATGCGGCCGCCCGCGCTGCCGCCGGCCGGGCCCAGGTCGATGACCCAGTCGGCCGCGGCCACGACGCCCATGTCGTGCTCCACCACGACAACGGTGTTGCCCGCGTCGACGAGCCGGCCCAGCTGCGTCATCAGCAGCTCCACATCGGCCGGGTGCAACCCGGTGGTGGGCTCGTCGAGCAGATACAGGGTGTGGCCGCGGCGGGCGCGCTGCAGCTCGGTGGCCAGCTTGATGCGCTGCGCCTCACCGCCGGAGAGCTCGGTGGCCGGCTGGCCGAGCCGCAGGTAGCCCAGACCCACCTCGCGGAGGGTCGCCAGGCTGCGGGCGGCGCTGGGCACCTCGGCCAGGAAGTCGGCGGCCGCGTCGACGGTGAGTCCCAGCACGTCGGCGACGGACTTGCCGTTGTAGAGCACCGCGAGGGTCTCGGCGTTGTAGCGGGAGCCGTCGCAGGTCGGGCAGGGTGCGTAGCTGCCGGGCAGGAAGAGCAGCTCCACGGCCACGAAGCCCTCGCCCTGGCAGGTGTCGCAGCGGCCGCCGGCCACGTTGAAGGAGAACCGACCGGCGCCGAAGCCGGCGGCCTTCGCCGCATCCGTCGCCGCGAAGGTGGACCGCACGGCGTCGAACAGGCCCGTGTAGGTGGCCAGGTTGGAGCGCGGGGTGCGGCCGATGGGCTTCTGGTCCACGCGCACCAGACGGTCGATGGCCCCGGCACCGGTCACCGTGTCGACGACGGTGCTGGCACGGTCCGCACCGGTCTCGTCGTCATCGGCGTCCTGGGCGGCCTGCTGGTCGGCCGCGCCGTCTCCGGCAGCGCTGGCGGCGGGCCCGGCGTCGACCGGGCCCTGGCGCAGTTCCCGGCCCACGGCATCCGCCAGCACCCGGCTGACCAGGGTGGACTTGCCCGACCCCGAGACACCGGTGACGGCGGTCAGCACGCCGAGCGGCACCTTCACGTCAAGGTCGACGAGGTTGTGCCGGGTGACGCCGGTCAGGCCCAGCCAGGCGGCCGGCTCACGGTGCGCCGGCGCCGCCGAGTCGCCCATGGAGGGGAACAGGTAGCCGCGGGTGACGGAGGTCTCGACCTCGGCCAGCCCCGGCACCGGGCCGCTGTAGAGCACCTCGCCGCCACCGTCGCCCGCGCGCGGGCCCACGTCGACGAGCCAGTCGGCGCGGCGCACGACGTCCATGTTGTGTTCGACCACGAAGACCGAGTTGCCGGATGCCTTGAGCTGTTCGAGCACCACCAGCAGCGGTTCCGCGTCGGCCGGGTGCAGCCCCGCGGAGGGTTCGTCGAGCACGTAGATCACACCGAACAGGCCGCTGCGGAGCTGGGTGGCGATGCGCAGCCGCTGCATCTCGCCGGGCGACAGGGTGGGGGTGGCCCGGTTCAGGCTGAGGTAGCCCAGGCCCAGGTCGATGAGCACCTCGAGGCGGCGCACCAGGTCGCCGGCCACGGTGACGGCCACCTCGGTGACCTCGCCGGACTGCGCGGAGCGGTGCGACCCGGTGGCCCCGGTGAGCTCGGCGGTGGGCCGCAGCACCTCGGCGAGGTCGCTGAGGGTGAGGGCGTTGAGTTCATTGATCGGCCGGCCGGCAAAATGCACCGCGAGGGCCTCGGCGCGCAGGCCGCTGCCGCCGCAGAGCCGGCACGGGCCGGTCTCCACGAACGCGAGCACCCGCTGGCGCATCTGGGCGCTCTTCGAATCGGCCAGCGTGTGCATCACGTAGCTCTTCGCGCTCCAGAACCGGCCCTTGTACGGCTTGGCCACCCTGTCTCGCTGCGGGGTGACCTCCACGACGGGCTGCTCCTCGGTATAGAGGAGCCAATCGCGCGACTCGCGGCTGAGCTGTGACCACGGCACGTCGATGTCGTGGCCCAGCACCCCGGTGATGTCGCGCAGGTTCTTGCCCTGCCAGGCGCCGGGCCAGGCTGCGATGGCGCCGTCGCGGATGCTCAGGCTCGCGTCGGGCACCAGGAGGGGTTCAGTGACGGTGTGCGAGATGCCCAGGCCGTGGCACTCCGGGCAGGCGCCGGTGGCCGTGTTGGGCGAGAAGGCGTCGGAGTCCAAGCGCAGGTCCGACCCGGCGGGGTAGGTGCCGGCGCGGGAGTAGAGCATCCGCATCGAGTTGGACAGGGTGGTGACGGTGCCCACGCTGGAGCGGGAGCTGGGCGAGCCGCGGCGCTGCTGGAGGGCCACGGCCGGCGGCAGCCCGGTGATGAGGTCAACGTGCGGGGTGTGACCCTGCTGGATCAGGCGGCGTGCGTACGGCGCGACGGACTCGAAGAACCGGCGCTGGGCCTCGGCGAAGATGGTGCCGAAGGCCAGCGACGACTTGCCCGAGCCGGAGACTCCGGTGAAGGCGACGATGGCATCGCGGGGGATGTCAACGTTGACGTCTTGCAGGTTGTTCTCCCTGGCACCGCGCACACGCACGAAGCCGTCAGCGCCGGGGTGGGCGGCGAGGTCCGCCGGAAGGGCCGGAGAAATGGGTGCCGAAGAAGTCAAGGGAGAGTGAGGCATTCGATCGACTCTAGTTCGGCCCCCTGACACTCGACCGTGCGCGGCACGCGTATCGTGGAGAAGTTGATCCTCGAAAGGCCCTGATGCGCCGCACAATGTTCAAGTCCAAGATCCACCGCGCCACCGTGACGCACTCCGCCCTGCACTACGTGGGGTCGCTGACCGTCGACCTTGACCTGCTCGACGCGGCCGACCTGCTGCCCGGCGAGCTGGTGAGCATCGTGAACGTCAACAACGGCGCCCGATTCGAGACCTACCTGATCGCCGGGGAGCGCGGCAGCGGTGTGATCGGCGTCAATGGCGCGGCAGCGCGCATGGCACACGAGGGCGACCTGGTCATCATCATCTCCTACGCCCAGATGGGCACGAAGAAGGCCAGGGTCTACCAGCCCACCGTCGTGCACGTGGATGCGCAGAACGCCATCATCTCGGTAGGCACCGACCCGGCCGCTGCCGACGGCGATGACGACCTGGAGCGCCCGCCCCACGCGCTCTGAGCGCGGCTAGTGGCCGCCGTCGACGAGCTTCAGGCCGATGACGCAGCCGACGAGGCCCAGGATGAGCAGGATTTTGATGAGCGACGCCGGTTCGCCGCCGAAGATCATCGCGTAGAGCACAGTCAGCGCCGCGCCGATCCCCACCCAGACGGCGTAAGCGGTGCCGATCGGGATGGTGCGCATCGCGAACGCGAGGCCGGCCATGCTCAAGACCAGGCCGGCACCGAAGATCACGGTGGGCCAGAGCTTGGTGAAGCCGACGGATTTGCCGAGGGCCGTCGCCCAGACGGCTTCAAGAACACCGGACACGATCAAAATGATCCACGACATGAGAACTCCTATGGCCAGTCTTGTCGCGTGCCGGGTACTGATCCGTCGTCCGGAACCGCGGTGAGCGGTCTCCCAGAAGACTAGCCCGGCGGCCTGTGCAGACACTGGGCAGGCCGCCGGGGACACTTAGGCTGCGGCGATGATGTCCACGACGAAGACGAGAGTGTCTGTTTCGCTGATGCCGGCCGTCTCGTTACCGCCCTCATAACCCAGCTCGCCCGGCGGGATGACAATGACCACCTGGGAGCCGACGGTCTGTCCGACCAGGCCCTGGGTGAAGCCGGTGATCAACCCGGAGACCGGGAACGACGTGGGGCCGACACCCCAGCTCTGGTCGAACACCTTGCCGGTGTCCCAGATGGCGCCGGTGTACTGCACGGTCACCGTGGAGGTCTCCGTGACGGCCGCGCCGTCACCCTTCTTGAGCACCTCGACCGCGAGGTCGGTGGGCGGGTCGCTCTTGGGCATGGTCACGGTGGGCGCGCCGTCATCGGCGAGCTTCACGGTGGGGAAGCCGTCCGTGGGCTCCTGGTCTTCCCCGGTGGCGCGGGTGGGCAGCTTTTCCTTGATGTCGATCACGAAGAGCAGCTGGTCGGTGGCGGCCACACCCAGGTCGGTGTTGCCGGTCTCGCCGAAGCCGTCGGCCGGCGGGAAGACCACGGCCACCCTGTCGCCCACGTTGGAGCAGGCCACACCCTTGAGGATGCCCGGGATGACGCCCTGGCCGTTGACGACGTTCACGGTGAGGCCGGCGGCGTCGCCGAAGCCGCCGGCGGTGAGCTTGGCGCCGGTGGTGGCGTTGTACGCGGCGTAGGAGATCGCCACGGAATCACCCTCCTCGATGGCGTCTCCGGTGCCCTCCGTGATGACGGTGCGTTCGGTCGCTTTCGTGGCCAGAGGGGCCTCGAAGGTCACGGTCGGTTCGGCTGCGGCATCACCGGCGACGGTGACGGCATCCGAGGTCGCACCCGGATCGGTGCATGCGACCGGGGCCGTCGTGGCCGACGGTGTCGGCGACGACGCGGGTGACGCCGCGCAGCCGGTCAGGGCGACGGCGGCGACCGCCGTCAGGGTGAGGAAAGTGGGAAGTGTACGCACGCAGGTGTCTCCAGTCAGATTCGGGCCTCGACCAGTCTGGTCCCCGCACCTATGTATGTGCTGAATCGGTGTGCTCCCAGCCGGCTCACAGACCCGCCGATTCGGGACCTTCGTCCCCTGACGGGGGGAAGTGCGGAGATCTAAACTGATTATTCGGCCCCGGGAATTCGTCAGGCCGAGCAGGTCGATGGTGACCGAAACCCACCGACAGTGGCGCCACGCTCATCACGGCAACCTCCTGATTGACGCCCTGCCCCACCCATCGAACGCCGCTCGATGTGGTGACAGCACGTCAAGAGAAAGAGCAATTCGTGTCCGACCAAAAGTCGACCTCAGTAAACGCCGTCAGCATGGACCGCTGGGAGAGCCTCAAGCGCGAGTACTTCTGGCGCACCCACCGCAACGTGCCCGCCGCCGCCCCGGCCGCCACGGTAGCCGACCCCAACGCGGAGTAGCCCGAAGCCCGGCCGTTTGCCGGCACCGGCGACGGGACCTTGGTCCGGGGTTATCCGCTGGTAGCGCGATATGATGAATTCATGGAACCGCTGAATGACGACCCGACCGGCACCTTCACGGATGCGAACCGTCCGCTGTATGAGGTGAAGGCCAACCTGTTCAAGGGGTTGGCGCATCCGGTTCGGGTGCGGGTGCTCGAGGTGCTCGCCCACGCCGACACCGACCTGTCGGTCTCCGACCTGCTCGCCGACACCGGCCTGGAGGCCTCGCACCTCTCCCAGCACCTGTCGGTGCTGCGCCGGCACAACCTGGTGGTGGCTGAGCGCCGCGGCAGCCTGGTCTTCTACGGCCTGGCCTACCCGCAGGTCGCCGATCTGCTCGCGGTGGCCCGGCAGCTGCTCGTCGAGATTCTCGAGACCACCCAGCAGCGCCTGATCAGCACGGTCGGCCGGCCCCGGCTCGGGTCGACGGATGCGGCGTCCAACGCTGCCGTGTCCAGTGACGCGGTGTCCCGGTGAGTGTGATCACCGTCGCCGCCGGCAGGACCGGCCGTTACCTGCGCGCGCTGTTGCCCAGCTGGCAGGATTACCGCGATGTGAAGCGCACCTGGCGCGGCGACATCGTGGCCGGCCTCACCGTGGGCATCATTGCGCTGCCGCTGGCCCTGGCCTTCGGGGTCAGCTCCGGCGCCGGCGCCGAAAGCGGCCTGATCACCGCCATCGTGGCCGGTGTGATCGCCGCGGTGTTCGGCGGCTCCAACATCCAGGTCTCCGGCCCCACCGGCGCCATGGTCGTGGTGCTCGGTCCGGTCGTGGCCGCCCACGGCGTCGGCGTTGTCGCGGTGCTCAGCCTCATGGCGGGCCTCATCGTGATCATTGCCGGCGCCCTCAAACTCGGCCGAGCGGTGACCTTCATCCCCTGGCCGGTGATCGAGGGGTTCACCCTGGGCATCGCCGTCATCATCTTCCTGCAGCAGGTACCCGCCGCGATCGGTTCCAAGGCCGGGCCGAGCAGCAATGCCTTCGTGGCCGCCGTACAGTCCTTCCAGACCGTCGACTGGTCCACCGTGATCGTGCCTGTGGCCATGGTGCTCATGGTGGCCGCGATCATGCTGCTGGCCCCCCTGGTGCACAAGAAGCTGCCGGGGTCGATCGTGGCCATCATCGTCGTGACCGTGATCGCCAACCTCGCCAACCTGCCGCTGGCCCGCATCGGCGAGCTGCCCAGCTCGCTGCCGTCGCCCGCGCTGCCGCAGCTTGATGCCGGCCTGCTGAGCTCCCTGGTCGGCCCCGCCCTCACCATCGCGGCGCTCGCCGCGATCGAGTCCCTGCTCTCTGCGCGGGTGGCCGTCACGCTGTCCGACACCGGCCCGTACGACGCCGACCGCGAGCTCGTGGGCCAGGGCCTGGCCTCGATCGCCTCCGGCTTCTTCGGCGGCATGCCGGCCACCGGCGCGATCGCCCGCACGGCGGTCAACATCCGCTCTGGCGGCCGCACCCGGCTGGCGGCGATCGTGCACTCGATCGTGCTCGTCGGCGTGGTCTACCTCGCCACCGGGGTGGTCTCGCAGATCCCGCTCGCCGCGCTCTCCGGGGTGCTCATGGTGACCGCGGCCCGGATGATCTCGATCGCCACCGTGCGAAGCATCATCGGCTCCACGGGGTCGGATGCCACGGTGTTCGTCATCACCGCCCTGGTGACGGTCTCGGTCGACCTCATCGTGGCCGTGGGCATCGGCATCGCCGTCGCCGCTTTCTTCGCGCTGCGGGCGGTGTCGGCCTCCAGCGGCGTGCACCGGGAGGAACTGCCCGGCACCCCGGTTCCCGGCGACGAGCGCATCGCGCTGTTCAGGCTCGACGGCGCCCTGTTCTTCGGTGCGGCCGAGCGGATGCTCGAACGGGTCAACCAGACCAGCCACATCACGGTGGTGATCATCCGGATGTCGCAACTGCAGATCCTCGACGCCACCGGCGCCCGGGTGATCACCGAGATGATCCAGGCGCTCGAGCGGCGCGGCATCACGGTGCTCGTCAAGGGCATCCAGCCGCGGCACCTCAAACTCGTCACCCGGGTGGGCGTGATCACGTCGCTGCGGCACCGCAACCACCTCTTCGTCGACCTTGACGCCGCGATCGAACACGCCCGCAGCCACGTCACCCGGGCCGCCACGGCCGGCGGCGCGGATGCCGGCGACTACGGCTGGACCAGCGCGATCCGGTTGCCCAGGGACTAGCGGGCCAGCGAAGCCAGCTCGGCGCGGGTGGAGGCGCCCACCTTGCGCAGCAGGTTGGCCACGTGGAACTTCACGGTGTTCTCGCTGATCAGCAGCTCGCCGGCGATGGCCTTATTCCGCGCGCCGGAGGCGACCAGCGCCAGCACCCCCTGCTCCCGCGGGCTCAACCCCCACTCGGTGGCGGGGGCCAGCGGGGCCGACGGTGGGTCCAACGGCAGCGACACCGTGAGCTCGGAGCCCCAGCCGGCGGTGGCCTGCACGCCGAAGGTGCCGCCGAGCGCGGCGACCCTGGCCGTGAGAGGGACGACGCCGGGGGAGTCCGTGCTGAGAACGCCCGCGCCGTCGTCGCGGATCTGGATCAACAGGTTGCTGCCGTCGCAGTCCCACTGCACGCGTACCCGGCTCACCCCCGCCTGCTCCACCAGGGCCAGCACGGCGCCGCGCACGATGGCGCGGCCCGCGTGCGCGACCTCACCGGGCAGGGCTGGGCCGTTCGCCGGCGGCTCGACGAACTGCACGTCGAGGTCACCGAACCGCACCAAGGGCCTCAGATCGTCCCGCAGCCTGGCAAAGGCCGCCGCCACCGGTTCCTGGGCGAGTGAGCGGTCCCGGTCCGACACCGCGCGCAGGTTCACCATGGCGCTCGCGGCGAGATCGGTGGCGGTCTGGCGGGCGGCCTCGGCGCTGACCGTGGGCGAGCGCAGCACCCCGAGCAGGGATTCGAGAGTGGTCGAATGGGCATCCGTGAGATCGGCGATGAGCTTGGCACGCTCGGCCGACGCGGGCCGCGAGTCGAGCAGGTGGGCGGGACTGGGCGCGGCCACCTGTTGGCGGATGCTCGTGGCCACGAGCTGCCACAACCGGCCGACGAGCGCGAGGGTCGCCTCGGGGTCGGCCGCGCCGGCCGGCGTGAGTTCGGGGTCGGCGAGCACCAGCAGGGCGCCGGTGGAAGCAGTCCAGGCCGTGATCGGGCGATCGGTGCCACCGAGCACGGCACGTCGGCCCCACGGGTCGGACGGTTCGCTGGTGAGCGAGCGGCGCACGGCGTCGAGCTCGACGAGGGTGACGTCGTCGATGATCGACGCCTCGCCGGCCGTCTTCCGCGGTCGGCCGGTGCAGTCGTCTGTGCAGTCGTCGGTGAGAATCAGCAGCGCGCTGTGCCCGATGAACGGCTCGAGAAGGGCCGAGAAGCCGCCGGCGACGTCGGGCGGGGAGCTCTGCACGACGCCGTGCAGGGCGTCGAGCAGTTCCATTGAGCGGGGGTTGGCGAGCGACTTCACCGCGTCAGCCTACCCGGATCTGGCCGTCCGGCCTGACTGCCCCTACCCATCCGGGTGGGCTCGTCATCTCCGCCCGGCCACGGATGCCCCCGCCGCGACGTGCGCCGAATCGCCGCTTCGCCGCCCGCAGAGGGACCATTTGCGGCAAGTCAGCAACCCGCGCGGTCACGACGTGCCGAAAAGTGCCCCATCACCATGCGTGAAGGGGCACTGTGCGGCAACTCGGCGCCGCGGGAAGGCGACGGGTCAGCCGAGGAGGAGCTTGCCGAGCTGGTCGGTGGAGTGCACCACGGCGGTGGCCAGGGCGGCCTCCGCGGGGGAGCCGTAGCCCCACTCGACGAGGATGGTGGGAACGCCGTTCGCGTTGGCGCCCTCGGCGTCATAGATGCGGTCGCCGACCATGACGACGGCGGAGGTGTCGACACCGACGGCGGCGAAGCGCACCAGGGCCTCTTCGACGATGTCGGCCTTGTTGCTGCGGGTCTCGTTCTCGGTGGCGCCCACCATGACGGTGAAGTACTGGGCCAGCTCGAAGTGCGTAAGGATCGCGATCGCGGTGTGCTCGGGCTTGCTGGTGGCCAAGCCGAGCGGGATGCCGGACTCGTGGATGCGCTCGAGCAGGCCGGCGACGCCCGGGTACACGGCGGTGTCCAGCGACGCGGGGCCCTGGTAGTCGGCGCGGTACACGGCAAGGGCCTCCTGGGCCTCGTCGGGCGTCATGCCGGCGTACTCGCCGAACGCCGCCAGCAGCGGCGGGCCGACGTACTTCATCAGCTCGGTGTCGGAGGGAACCGGGCGGCCGAGCAGAGCGAAGGTGCGCGCCAACGAGTTCGTGATTGCCGGGGCGGAATCCGTGATGGTTCCGTCGAGGTCGAAGAGGATGGCGCTCCAGGTGCGCGTCAGAGTGGGGTTCACTCGCAATATCCTAGGGCCGGAGGGGGCAAACCCTTGCATGCGAGGTGGATACAAGGTATGCGCGCGACCCCGCGGTCGGCCGCATCGCTGCCGGCGAACGGATGCCGCCGGGTCGTGCCTCTCTCCGAGAACCCGGCCAACTGTGTCCGCAAGGGGAACAGTTGCGGCGGCGGGGCCGGTCAGGCCGAGGGGATGACCGTGGCGTCGAGGCCGGAGACCCGCAATGTGGCGCGCGGCGCTGACCGCTCGATGAGCACGGCGTTGGCTCCGTCGACGTTCTCGGCCCAGTCCCGGGCGGCCCCGGGGCTGCGTCCGTGCCGCTGGTGCCGCGCCACCAGGCGCTGCAGACGCTCGGCGCCCGGGGTCTCGCAGAACCACACCTCAGCGGCCAGACCGGGCACCAGGTTCCAGGGTTCCCGGTCCACGAGCAGGTAGTTGCCCTCGACGATCACGATGCGGGTGCCCGGCTCCACAACCAGGGCGCCCGCCACCCCCTCGTCGACCGCACGGTCGAAGCTCGGGGCGTAGACCGGGTGGTCGGTCTCGGCCCTGAGCCGTCGCAGCAGCGCCACGAAGCCCCAGCCGTCGAAGGTGTCGATGGCGCCCTTGCGGTCGTGCCGGCCGAGCCTGTCGAGGGTGGCATTGGCCAGGTGGAAGCCGTCCATCGGCAGGTGCACGGCCCAGGGAACGGCGGCAGTCGCCCCGGTCGCCGGGCCGGCCGCCGCAGCCGACCCGGCCGCATCCGCATCCACCCCGGCAAGCTCGGTGAGGCGCCGCGCCAGCCGCTCGGCCAGGGTGGTCTTGCCCGCGCCGGGGCTGCCGGCGATGCCCACAACGATGCGGCCATCGATGGGCAGTAGGCCGAGCACCCGCCGGGCGAGCAGGTCGAGCGGCGCGGTGTCGCCGGCCGCCTCGGAGGACAAGGCAGCGGACCGGTCAGGCACGGGAGCCTAGAAGAGCTTGGACGCGGTGTCGTCGAGCCCGCGCATGGCGTCGTAGTCGAGCACCAGGCAGCGGATGCCGCGGTCCTCGGCCAGCGTGCGCGCCTGCGGCTTGATCTGCTGCGCGGCGAACACGCCCACCACGGGCGCCAGGTGCGGGTCGCGGTTCATCAGCTCGAGGTAGCGGGTGAGCTGCTCGACGCCGTCGATGTCGCCGCGGCGCTTGAGTTCCACGGCCACAGAGGCGCCCTGGGCGTCCCTGGCCAGGATGTCGACGGGGCCGATCGCCGTCATGTACTCGCGGCGCACGAGGGTGTGGCCGTCGCCGAGCAGGTGGATGTGCTCGGCGAGGAGCTTCTGCAGGTGCGCTTCGACGCCGTCCTTGATGAGGCCCGGGTCGATGCCGAGTTCGTGGGCGGAGTCGTGCTCAACGTCGTAGAGGCTCACGATGAGCTGGTCGGCGGTCTTGGCGTGCGTCACGGTCCACAGCTCGGTGATCCCGGCCTCGGCCTGCAGCTCGTCGGGCGCCGAGACGGCCAGGCTGCACGGCGGGCTCATCCAGTTGAGCGGCTTGTACGAGCCGCCGTCCGAGTGCACGAGCAGGCTGCCGTCGGACTTGAGCATGAGCAGGCGGGTGGCCAGCGGCAAATGCGCGCTGAGCCGTCCGGCGTAGTCAACTGAACATCTTGCTATTACGAGGCGCACTGAACGAGCTTAACCGGCGGCGGCGGTCTGCGCGCGCTCGCGGGCCGCCGGGGCGGCCAGCCCGGCGAGGGCCATGAGCACGACGATCACGAACAGGGCGTTCAGGATGCCCCACTGCTCGCCGATCAGGCCCAACACCGGTGGCCCGACCAGAAATGCGAAATAGCCGATCATGGCTACGGCGCTCACCCGGGCGGCCGCGTTTGCGGTGTCATCCGCGGCGGCCGACATGCCCACCGGGAAGCCGAGCGAGGCGCCGAGGCCCCACAGCACGGTGCCGACGATGAGCAGCCAGATGGCCGGCGCCAGGATCACCAGCAACAGGCCGGCCACGCCGAGAACCGAGCAGGCCCGCAGCACCGGAACCCGGCCGAACCTGTCCAGCACCGGGCCGCCGAGCACCCGGCCCACCGTCATCGCCGAGACGAACACCCCGAAGACCAGCGCCCCGGTGGCGTCGCTCTGGCCGTGCCCGTCGACCACGGCCAGGGCCAGCCAGTCGCTGGCCGATCCCTCGGCGAAGGTCATGCCCAGCACGATCACCCCGATCAGCAGGATGTTCGGGTCGCGCCACACCGCGAGGCTGGTGCGCATCCGTTCGACCCAGTTCGGCCGCACGACGGTGTGCGCGGCGGACTGGTCTGCGGGGTCGCCGAGGGCCGGGCGGAGCGGCACGAACCGGACCGCGATCGCGGCGGCGGCCAGCGCGAGGGCGGCGACGAGGCTGAGGTGCCAGACCACCGACACGGCGAGGGCGGCGGCCCCGGCGCCGAGCAGCGCCCCGGCCACGGTGCCCAGGCTGAAGCAGGCGTGCAGCAACGGCATCAGGGTGATGCCGAGTTCGCGTTCGACCGCTGCCCCCTCGACGTTCATCATGACGTCGGTCGAACCCATGCCGAAGCCCACCAGGGCCAGGGCGGTGAACGCGATCGGCGACGACCCCCACACCGTGGCCGCGGTGCCCACCAGGACCAGACCTGCCGAGGAGGTGGCGATGCTGATCACCAGGGCCCGGCGGGCGCCGAACGCCGACAGCAGCCAGACGGCCGCGACGAGTCCGAGAATGGATCCGGCGGAGAGCCCGAAGATCAGCAGGCCCACCTGGTCGGTGCGGAGCGCCAGGTCGTCGCGCACGGTGGGGATCCGGGACACCCACGACGCCAGCCCGAGCCCGCTCACAAAAAACAGCATGAAGATGGCGTTCCGCCAGCGGGTGAGTTCGCGCCGTCCGCGAGTCTTCGTCATTCCACCCACGCTACCGCCCCCGCGAACTGTGAGCTGAGCCCCGGAAATCGAGAGATCCCGGGGCTTTTCTCACAGTTCGCGGACCGGTCAGGCGCCCAGGCGCACCCAGCGGGCGCCTCGGGCGCGCACGGACAGGGTCACCGCTCTGGCGCCGAGGAAACCGAAGACGAACGCGGCCATCAGCCAAGCCAGCCCCGCGGCACCGGCGGGAGCGAAGAGCAGCACCAGGCCGGCCAGCGGGACGAAGGCGGCCAGGTTGACCAGGCCGGTGATCGCGAGATAGCGGGCGTCGCCGGCACCGATCAGCACCCCGTCGAGCACAAAGACCAGGCCGCCCAGCGGCACGGACAGGCCGAGCACCACGAGGGTCGGCGGCAGCAGCGCGGTGACCTCAGCGGCGTTGGTGAATACCCCGCCGAGCACCCCGCTGGCGGCCACCACGACCAGGCCGAGCAGCATGCCGCCGCCGATGCCCCACTCCAGGCAGCGCCGCAGCACCTGGCGCACCTGCTGCAGGTCGCCGGCACCGAGACCCCGGCCCACCAGGGCCTGCGCGGCAATGGCGAGGGCGTCGAGGGCGAAGGCCAGCGTGGCGAACAGGGTCATCGCGATCTGGAATGCCGCGAGCTCGGGGGAGCCGAGGCTGGTGGCCACAAACACCGCCAACAGCATGGCGGCGCGGAGGCTCGCGGTGCGCAGGAACAACCAGCCGCCGCTGGTGGCCCCGCGGAGCAGCCCCGCACGGTGCGGTCGGAGCGGCGCACGCTCGCGGCGGGCGTGCCGCACGACGATGACCAGATACACGGCCACCATGCCCCACTGGGCGAGCACCGTGCCCAGCGCCGACCCGATCAGGCCCAAGCCCAGCCCGTAGATGAACCACAGATTGAGCAGGATGTTGGTCAGGAAGCCGAGCCCGGCGACCCAGAGCGGGGTGCGGGTGTCCTGCAGGCCGCGCAGCAGTCCGGTCGCGGCGAAGACCAGCAGCATCGCGGGCACACCCAGCATCGACAGGGCCAGATAGTCGGCGGCGGCGCGGGTCACCTCGGGGTCGGCACCGAACGCGGCCACCAGCGCGGGGGCCGCGAACCAGCCGGCCACGGCGAGCACGGCGCCGAGGCCGAGCGCAAGCCACAGGCCATCCAGCCCCACCGACACCGCACGGCGCCGGTCGCCGACACCGAGCCAGCGGGCCACGGCGGGGGTGGTGCTGTACGCGAGGAACACCATCAGCCCGATGATGGTCTGCAGCACCGCGCTGGCCAGGCCGAGACCGGCCAGTGGCACCGCGCCGAGGTGGCCGACCATGGCCGAGTCGGACAGCAGGAACAGGGGCTCGGCGATGAGGGCGCCGAGGGCAGGCAGGGCCAGCCGGCGGATCTCACGGTCGATGGGTTGCGGGCGTAGAAGTTCGATGCTTCGACTCTAGTTATCCGCACCGACGGGGGAGGACGCCGACCAAGGTTCGGGCGTAGTCTCACGGCTATGAGCCCCGTTGTTCAGACGCGTGACCTCACCAAGCGGTTCGGCCGGGTGCAGGCCCTCGCCGGCCTCGACCTGTCGGTGGCCGAGGGGGAGGTGCACGGTTTCGTCGGCCCGAACGGCGCGGGCAAATCCACCACCATCCGCATCCTGCTCGGCCTGATGCGCGCCGGCGGCGGCTCGGCCAGCGTGCTCGGCGGTGATCCCTGGGCGGATGCCTCCGCGCTGCATCGCCGCATCGCCTACGTCCCCGGCGACGTGAGCCTGTGGCCCAACCTCTCCGGCGGCGAGGCCATCGACCTGCTCGCCCGGCTGCGCGGGGCCCGCACCGCCGATCCGGCCTACCAGGCGCGGCGCCGGCAGTTGCTGGAGCGCTTCCAGCTCGACCCGACCAAAAAGGGCCGCACCTACTCGACGGGCAACCGGCAGAAGGTGGCCCTCGTCGCGGCGCTCGCCGTGCCCGCCGACCTGCTCATCCTCGACGAACCCACCTCGGGCCTTGACCCGCTGATGGATGCCGTTTTCAGGGCCGAGATCGTCGCCGCGGCCGCCGACGGTGCCACGGTGTTGCTCTCCAGCCACATCCTCAGCGAGGTCGAGCGCCTCTGCGACCGGGTGAGCATCATCCGCTCCGGCCGGATCATCGAGACCGGTACCCTGGCCGAGCTGCGCCACCTCACCCGCACCGAGGTGGCCTTCGCCGCCGCCGGGCTCACGGATGCCCAACTGGCCGGCCTCGCCGCACGGCTGCCGGGCGCGCGTGACCTCTCGGTCGGTGACGACAGGGTGAGCTTCACAGTCGACGCCCAGGCGCTGCCCGGGATGCTGCCGGTACTCGCCGAGCTGCGGGTGCAGGCGCTCACCGTTGCGCCGCCCACCCTGGAGAGCCTGTTCCTGCGCCACTACGATGACGCGTCGGCGGCCCCGAACGGGCCGGAGAACGTCGATTCAGACCCGGCCGGCGCTCACTCTCCGCAGCACCGGCACCGGCGATGACGGCCCCGGCAGCCCCGGCACGCCAGGCCGCCCCGACGTACGTGCGAGCAGCGGTGCCCACCCTGTGGCCGATGCTGCGGCTGCGGCTGCGACGGGACCGCGTGCAACTGCCGATCTGGCTCCTCTCGCTTGCGGCTGTCGCGTTGCTCGCCGGTATCGCCGTGCCCGCCAGTTTCGGCACCCTCGCCGACCGGGAAGCTCTCGTGCAGATCGCCGTGGGTACGCCGAGCATCCTGATGCTCCGCGGCGAACCGAGGGGCCCCACCACCGACGCGTTGCTGTTCTTCAGCATGTTCGCCAACCTCGCCGCCGCCGTGGCGTTCATGAGCACGTTCCTCGCGGTGCGGCACAGCCGCGCGGAGGAGGAGGCCGGCCGCAGCGAGCTGATCGGCGCCACCGTCGCCGGACGGGTGGTGCCGCTGTTGGCCACGGTGCTGTTCGGCGTCGTCGCGAGCCTGGCCGCGGGAGCCGCGGTGGCGCTGGCCCTGGTCATCGCCGGGCTCGACCCGCTCGGCTCGCTCGTCACGGGCGCCGCTCTGGCCGCTACCGGCGTCGCGTTTCTCGGTGTGGGGGTGGTGGCCGCGCAACTGATGCGCACCTCCCGGGGTGCGAACGGACTGGCGGCCGCCGTGGTCGGTCTGGCCTATGTGCTGCGCGCCGCCGGCGACGCGGGCGGCACCCCGTCCGCCGACGGGCTGAGCCTGACGAGCGCCTGGCCGAGCTGGCTGTCCCCGATCGGCTGGGGCCAGCGCGCTCGTGCGTTCACCGAGAACAACCCGGCACCGCTGCTGCTGTCGGTCGCCCTCGCCGGCCTGCTCGTGGCCGTTGCCGTACTGCTGCAGTCCCGCCGCGACACCGGCTCGAGCGTCTTCGCCGAGCGGGCCGGCCGACCGGCGGCCGGCTGGCTGCTGCACGGCTCGCTGGGACTGGCCTGGCGGCTGCACTGGCCCGCGATTCTCGGCTGGGCCATCACCGGGCTGCTGTTCGGGCTTCTGGCGGGCAGTCTCGGCGAGACCGTGGTCGAGCTGATGGAGGGGAACCCGGTCTTCCAGAATGTGCTGGTGGGCCTGGCCGGTGGCCGGGGCGCGATCATCGACCTGTTCACCGCGACCCTGTTCAGCCTGGTCGGGGTGCTGGCCACGGTCGCCGGGATCCAGGCGATGCTCCGGGCGCGTCAGGAGGAGGCCGCCGGGGTGGCCGAGGCCATGCTCAGCACGAGCCTTGGCCGCATCCGCTGGCTGTTCGACTACCTCATCGTCGGCCTGGCCGGGATCGTGCTGGTGCTCGCGGCCGCCGTGGCCGGTGCGGCGGCCGGGCTCCTCCGTTCCGCGAACGCCGGCGACCGCATCGACAGCGTGCTGGCGGCCGGTGCCGCCCAGCTACCGGCGGCGCTGCTGCTGCTCAGCGTCGCCGCGGTGCTCGTGGCGCTGCTGCCGCGCCTGAGTATCGGCCTGAGCTGGGGTCTGTTGCTCGCCGCGGTGGTCGTGGGTCAGTTCGGCGACCTGCTCGACCTGCCCCAGTGGCTGCGCGACCTCTCACCGTTCAGCCACACGCCGATCGTGGCGGCCGCGGAGGTGGACTGGAGCGGGGCCTGGTGGATGCCGGCGCTGGCCGTGCTGCTGGCGGCCGTGGCGGCCGTGGGCATCCGCCGCCGCGACCTCGCGCTCTAGCTGGCCCTCAGTGTTGCCCATGCGGACACCTGCGCCCGGCGTACCGGCCACAGTTGTCCGCACGGGCAACAGTTACGTCTTACGGCAGGATGACGAGCTTGCCGCGCGCGCCGGACTCGAAGTCGTCGAATGCCTCGGCAACGTCGGCGAGGGCGTAGCTGCCCTGAACGGTCACGGAGGTGCGGCCGGCGGCGAGGCTCTCGGCCAGGCGGGTCAGCACCTCGGGGGTGGGGTCGGCGAGGATCGGGACCACGGTGACGGTGTCGGTGCCGAGCTGGTCGGGCGAGCCGATCAGGGTGGAGACCAGGCGACCGCCGGCTCGCAGCGCCGGCAGCACGGTGGCCGCGTCGCCGGCGAAGTGCAGCACCACGTCGACACCGTCGGGGTGGGCGGCGAGCACGGCCTCGCTGAGGTTCTGGGTGTGGTCAACGACCTCGCTGGCGCCGAGCAGGCGCACCTGGGCGATGCCGAGGGCGGTGCGGGCGGTGGCGATCACGGTGGCGCCGGCCGCGGCGGCGAGCTGCAGCGCCTGGTTGCCGACACCGCCGGTGGCGCCGACGACCAGTACGGTGCTGCCGGCGCTGAGCTCGGCGGCATCCACGGCGGCCTGCGCTGCCGTACCGGCCAGCCCGAGGGCGGCGCCGCGGGCGAAGTCGACCTGCTCGGGCAGCTTCGCCAGGCCCGTCGCGACGGGGACAACCACGAACTCGCCGAACGAACCGTCACCCAGGTGGGCCTTGGTGACGACGCCGAAGACCCGGTCACCCACGGCGTATGCGGTGACGTCGTCGCCGACGGCATCCACGATCCCCGCGAAGTCCTTGCCCAGCACCACCGGGAACCGGTGCTCCATCAGGCCATTGAGGTAGCCGGCGGCCACGGCCAGGTCGAACCCGTTGACGGATGCCGCGTGCACGCGCACGCGGACCTCTCCCGCAGACGGCTGAGGGGTGTCGATCTCGGTCAGTTCGAGGGCGGAGCCGAACTCGGGCAGGGTGATGACGCGCATGGGGATCTCCTGGGTCGAGGGCGACCCGTGTGGAGCGCCGTTGTCCTTATGCTCCCATGCCGCCGCATCGCCCACCACGGCCCATGGTCCCACGCCCGCTACATCCCCCACCATTTCACGGTGAGGTTTAGGCTGGTGCGATGACTGATCAGGCGACGGCATCCGGAATCGACACCGACGAACTCGACCCGGGCGTGCGCCCGCAGGACGACCTCTTCCGCCACGTGAACGGCAAGTGGATCGCCCGCACCGAGATCCCGAACGACAAGGCCCGCTGGGGTTCGTTCTACCTGCTCGCCGAGGAGGCCGAGAAGGCCGTGCGGGCCATCATCCTCGAGGCGCAGACCGCCGCCGAGGGCACAGAGGAGCGCAAGTTCGGTGACCTCTATGCCAGCTTCATGGACGAGGAACGCATCGAGCAGCTCGGCGCCACCCCGCTCGCGGCCGACCTGGCCACCGTGGACGGCATCAGCAGCGTGCCGGTGTTCCTCGCCACCCTCGGCCGCCTCGAGCGGTCCGGCGTCGCGGGCACCTTCCAGCTCTTCGTCGACAACGACCCGGGCAACCCCGAGCGCTACCTGGTCTTCGTCGAGCAGGCCGGCCTGGGCCTGCCCGACGAGTCCTACTACCGTGACGAGAAGTTCGCCGGCGTGCGCGAGGCCTACCTTGCCTTCGTCGAACGGATGCTCACCCTCGCCGGCGTCGACGACGCCGCGGAGCGCGCCGGTCGCATCTTCGCCCTCGAAACCGAGCTCGCCAGCCACCACTGGGACAACGTGCGCACCCGCGACAGCGAGAAGACCTACAACCTCAAGACCTGGGACCAGCTGTCCGCGCTCGCCGCGGGCGCCGACCTCGACCTGTGGCTGGAGGGCCTGGACGCCCCGGCCGTGTCCTTCGCCGAGGTCGTCGTGCGCCAGCCGAGCTTCGTGGTCGGCCTGGCCGAGATGCTCACCGAAGACCGGCTCGACGCCTGGCGGGACTGGCTGCGCTGGCAGGTCATCCGCTCGAGCGCGTCGTACCTGTCGAACGACTTCGTCGAGGCGAACTTCGACTTCTACGGCCGCACCCTCACCGGCACCCCGCAGATCCGTGCCCGCTGGAAGCGCGGCGTCTCGCTCGTGGAGGGCGCCCTCGGCGAGGCCGTCGGCCGCATCTACGTTGACCGGCACTTCTCGCCCGACGCCAAGACGAGCATGGACGTTCTCGTCGGCTACCTCGTCGAGGCCTACCGGGCCAGCATCTCGGGTCTGGACTGGATGACTGAGGAGACCCGGGTTCGCGCCCTGGAGAAGCTGGACAAGTTCACCCCCAAGATCGGTTACCCGGTGAAATGGCGTGACTACTCCAGCCTGGCCATCGAGCCCGGCGACCTGATCAAGAACGTGCGCGCCACCGGCGAGTTCGAGTTCCACCGTGAGCTGGGCAAGATCGGCAACCCGCTGGACCGCGACGAGTGGTTCATGACCCCGCAGACCATCAACGCCTATTACAACCCGGGCTTCAACGAGATCGTCTTCCCCGCGGCCATCCTGCAGGTGCCGTTCTTCGACGTGAACCGGGATGCCGCAGCGAACTACGGTGCGATCGGCGCGGTCATCGGCCACGAGATCGGCCACGGCTTCGACGACCAGGGCTCCAAGTACGACGGCGACGGCCGGCTCACCGACTGGTGGACCGAGGCCGACAAGGCCGCGTTCGAGCAGCGCACGGCGTCGCTGATCGAGCAGTACGACGCGCTCCACCCGGCGCAGGTGCCCGACCACCACGTGAACGGTGCCCTCACCATCGGTGAGAACATCGGCGACCTCGGCGGCCTTTCCATCGCCTGGGAGGCGTACCTGCTGTCGCTCGAGGGCGCCGAGCCGCCCGTCATCGACGGGTTCACCGGGGCCCAGCGGTTCTTCCTCTCCTGGGCGCAGGCGTGGCAGATGAAGATGCGCGACGAGGAGGCCATCCGGCTGCTCGCGATCGACCCGCACTCGCCGAACGAGTTCCGGTGCAACCAGATTGTGCGCAACATCGACGAGTACTACACGGCGTTCGGCGTGACCGAGACGGATGCCGCGTGGCTCGCTCCCGAGAAGCGCGTCACGATCTGGTAGCGGTCTCCTCCGGCCCCGCGACCCGTGGGTTAGGGTGTTCGCGGGGATGTCGCAGTACCGATAGTCAGAGGACAACGCAGTAGTGGTCGCGCCAGCACAGGAATCCGAACGCCGGTCCAGGCACGCGATCGAACGCGGCGGCAGACACCGGGAATCCTCGGTGCCGTCCAGTTTCGAGCGTGGCTTCCACTCGCTCGGCGAGCTCGCCATGGGCGGTGCGCAGGTGTCGGCTCGGGCGACCGACCTGGCCACCGGCCGGGTGCTGTTCTCCGTCGATGACCACGTCGTCATGCCCACCGCCGGCGTCGGCACGGTGTTGCTGCTCATCGAGGTGGCCTCGCGGCTGCGCGACGCCGATTTCGGCGCGTACACGATCCTCGACCGCACGGTGCGCGACTCGGTCGACGGCTCCGGACTCTGGCAGCACCTGCAGGCGCCGTCGCTGCCCGTCGCCGACCTCGCCGCACTGGTGGGAGCCACCAACGACAACCTGGCCACCAACGTGCTGTTGCGCGCGGTGGGCCTGGAGGCCGTGCGCCGTCGCACCGAGGAACTCGGCCTGAGCGGCACCGGCCTGCTCGACCTCGTCCGCGACGCCCGTGGCCCCGACGACGCCCCCAACCTGTCGGTGGGCAGCGCCCGCGAACTCACCTGGCTGTTCACGGCCCTGGCGCGCGGGGAGATCCTCGACGACGAGGGCAGCGAACGGGTTCTCGGCTGGCTGTCGCTGAACTCCGACCTGTCCATGGTGGCCAGCGCGTTCGGCTTCGAGCCGCACGCCCACCGGTCGGCGTCGCACGGCGTGCTGCTGGTGAACTCCACAGGCTCCGACAACGGGGTGCGCAGCGAGGTGGGCGTGTTGCGCGGACCGCGCGCCGGCGTCGCCTACGCCGTGTCGATTTTCTTCGATGACCACAACCTGTCCTCACGCCTCTCGGTGCTGGACGGCATGCGCTCGGTCGGCCTCGACCTGCTCGAATACGTGCACTGACCCCCCCAAAGAACTGCGAGTTAAGCCCCGGAATCATCGGGTGTGGGGCCTTTTTCACAGTTCGCGGCGCTGGGCCGGGGGGACCCACTGGTGGGCGCGCTCGTTGCGCGCGGCCGCCTCGGCCGTCTCCCGGATGCGGGCGGCGCGGGTGGCCGGCCGCTTGGCCTGCACGATCCACTCCAGGATGCCGCGGCGGGGCGAGCGGGGAAAGGCATCCCAGTTCGCCCGGGCACCGTCGAGAGCGGCGAGGGCCACGGCCAGGTCGGGCGGCACGATCAGGTCCTCGACCTCGTCGAGCCGGGTCCAGGAGCCGTCGGCCTCGGCGGAGCGCACCGCAGCCTCCCCGGCGTCCCGCATCAGTCCCTCGGCGCGGAGCCGTTCGATGCGCTGCTTATTGGGCCTGGACCACGCGCTGCCGCGGCGGCGCGGCGCGAAGTAGAGCATGGTGCGCCGCTCGTCGACCTTGCCGCCCTTGCTGTCGACCCAGCCCACCGCGAGGGCCTCGAGCACGGCCTCCTCGTAGCCGAGCACCGGCATCCCGGAGCCTTGCCGCCAGGTGACCAGCCACACGCCGGTCTTCGTCGTGTGGTTCTTCGCCAGCCAGGCCCGCCACGCGGCCCGGTCGTCCGGGTGCACCCGTTCGGCGTCGTCACTCACGGCGCCACCATAGCCCGCGAACGGTGCGCTGAACCCCGCGCGCCGGGCGCACGCGGCTAGAGCGTCGCATCGTAGGCGTGCTTCAGCCAGGCGGCCACCTCGGAGTCGACCTGGCTGGCCGAGGTGAGCGGGATCCGGGCGGGGAAGTCGGCGCCGAGCTCGGTGGCCGGCCGCAGCCGGGTGCTCGGTGCCACGTCAGGCATCGGTATGCGCAGACCCAGGTCCACACGGTGCCGGGTGGTCGGCTGCACCACGGCGAAGGTGCGCTGCGGTCCGGACAACGCGACGTGCGTGGTGCGCGTCTGGATGCCCACCTCGTCGAGGTCGCCGGCGTACAGCAGCACGGCGTCCAGAATCGGCCGCAGCAACGGGCGGTCGGCATACTGGGCGTCGATCAGTTCGTCGGCGGCCCGCACCGTGGAGTCCGGGTAGCCGAACGTCTCGTGCACGAGAAGCGCGCGCGGGTAGCCGCTGAGCCCCTCGGTTCCCAACCACTCGCGCAGGGCGTGTTCGTCGGGTGGGTCCAACTCCTGGATGCGGGCCAGCCAGTGCTCGAGGCCGCTGCCGGTGGACTGCTGCAACATGCCGATCTCCCAGAGCCGGATCGCGGCCCAGGGCAGTGGCTGCTCGTCGGTCATGCAGGCAGGGTACGCCCGCGGCGCCGCCCGCGCACCGACTGTGCGCCGGCCGCGCCGTGGGTTTCGGCTCGTCGCCTAGATGACGCCCAGCGCGAGCATCGCGTCGGCGACCCGCGTGAAGCCGGCGATGTTCGCCCCGGCCACGTAACTTCCCGGTGTCCCGTACTCGTCAGCGGTCTCCAGGCACCGATCGTGGATGCCGCGCATGATCTCGGCGAGACGGTCCTCGGTGTGCTCGAAGGTCCACGAGTCGCGCGACGCGTTCTGCTGCATCTCCAGCGCGCTGGTGGCCACCCCGCCCGCGTTGACGGCCTTCGCGGGAGCGAACAACACGTTGGCCTCCGCCAACAACCGGGCGGCGTTCGGGGTGGTCGGCATGTTCGCGCCCTCGGCGACGATCTGGCAGCCGTTGCGGATCAGCGCCGCGGCGCCGTCGGCGTCGAGTTCGTTCTGGGTCGCGCACGGCAGCGCGATGTCGCACGGAACATCCCAAATCGACCCGCCGGCGACGTGCGTGACGCTTCCCGGGCGCAGGGTCGCGTACTCGGCGATCCGTCCCCGGCGCTCACCCTTGACCTCCTTGAGCAGGGCGAGGTCGATCCCGGACGGGTCGACGACGTAACCGCCGGAGTCCGAGCAGGCGATCACGGTGCCGCCGAGCTGGTGCACCTTCTCGATCGCGTAGATCGCGACGTTGCCCGAGCCGGACACGACGACGCGCTTGCCGTCGAAGCCCTGGCCGGCGGCTTTGAGCATCTCGTCGACGAAGAACACGGTGCCGTAGCCGGTCGCTTCGGTGCGCACCTGGGAGCCGCCCCAGCTCAGTCCCTTGCCGGTCATCGTGCCTGACTCGTAGCGGTTGGTGATGCGCTTGTACTGGCCGAACATGTAGCCGATCTCACGCCCGCCGACGCCGATGTCACCGGCCGGGACATCCGTGTACTCGCCCAGGTGCCGATACAGCTCGGTCATGAACGACTGGCAGAAACGCATCACTTCGGCGTCCGAGCGGCCCTTCGGATCAAAGTCTGACCCGCCTTTTCCGCCGCCGATGGGCAGCCCGGTGAGGGAGTTCTTGAAGATCTGCTCGAAGCCCAGGAATTTCACGATCCCGAGGTTGACGCTCGGGTGGAAGCGCAGGCCGCCCTTGTACGGCCCGAGGGCGGAGTTGAACTCCACCCGGAACCCGCGATTCACCTCGATCTTGCCCGAATCCGTCACCCACGGCACCCGGAAGATGATCTGTCGTTCGGGTTCGCACAGGCGTCGGATCACGGCCGAGTCGGCGTACTGCGGATGCTTGGTCACCACCGGTCCGAGACTCTCCAGAACCTCCCGCACCGCCTGGTGGAATTCGGCTTCGCCCGGGTTCCGGTCGAGGACCTCCTCGAAAATTGGAACCAACTGCCTGTCGAGCACCGACATAGATCTCCTTAGTGCGTGGGGGAGCCGAAGGCAGCTCGGCAGCTGCGTGATGGGTTCGGCCTTTCCACCGTACCGGCTCCACCTGGCAGGGGCATTCGGGGGTGCCCGCCGCCCGCGCAGCGCGACGCTCAGTCGATCAGGTCGGCGGCGTGCAGACGGCGCAGCACCTCGACACCGGCCGGCGGGCACCGCTGGTGGTCGGCCGAGGTGGCCCAGTGCACGGCGCTGACCTCGGCGCTGGCCGCGGGTTCATCGGTGGTCTGAGCCCCGAAGACGCTCATCCGCACCAGCCGGCCGTCGGGTTCGCCGTGTGCCTGGATCAGCACGGTGAACAGGGGTTCGAGTTCGGCGGGGTCCAGGCGCACGGTGACCTCTTCCCAGGCTTCCCTGGCGGCCGCATCCGCCTCGCCCTCGCCGGGGTCGATCTTGCCGCCGGGCATGAACCAGACGTCCCTCCCGCGGGCGGTGACCATGAGCACCCGGCGGTCACGGATGAGTGCGACGGCGGCGACCAGGATGTCGGGGTGCGCGCCGGCGGGCGCGGCCGGAGCGTCGCTCACGCGCGGGCGAAGGCCGAGGCGTCCCGCACCTGCTCGGGGGTCGGCCGCACGCCGGTGTAGCGCTCGAACTGTTCGGCGGCCTGCAGGGCGATGACCTCGGCGCCGGTGATGACGGTCTTGCCGGCCGCCCGCGCCGCGAGGATCAGCGGCGTCTCCGCGGGCAGCGCCACGACGTCGAAGACGGTGTCGGCTGCGGCGATGGCCGCGGCCGTGAAGGCGGACTCGGTGGCCTGCGCGCCGCCGGCCATGCCGATCGGGGTGACGTTCACCAGCAGCGGCGCTGTCGCGGTGCCGGGCTCGGCCAGCCAGCTGTAGCCGAGCTCGTCGGCCAGGGCCCGGCCGCGGCTCTCGTTGCGGGCCACGATGGTGCCCGCGGCGAAGCCGGTGTCGCGGAGGGCAGCACCGACGGCCTTGGCCATGCCGCCGGACCCGCGCAACAGGAACGGGGTGGCCGGGTCGAGGTTGTTGGCTCTGAGCAGGTCGGCCGCGGCGATGTAGTCGGTGTTGTACGCCCGCAGGTAGCCGTCGTCGTTGACGATGGTGTTCACCGACTGGATGGCCGTGGCCGAGGCGTCGAGTTCGTCCACGAGAGCGATGACATCCTCCTTGAACGGCATCGACACCGAGCAGCCGCGGATGCCGAGCGCCCGCACCCCGGCGATGGCGCCGGCCAGGTCGGTCGAGGTGAACGCCTTGTAGACGAAGTCCAGCCCGAACTGCTCGTAGAGGTAGTTGTGGAACCGGGTGCCGAAGTTGCTCGGCCGCGCGGCCAGCGAGATGCAGAGCCGGGTGTCTTTGTTGAGCGGGGGCTTGGTCGGAGTCGTCAGCGGGGGCTTCGTTGTGTCAGTCATCGCCTCCAATGCTACGGCCCGCCCGGATTTTCACCCGGGCGGGCCGCAGTACTGAAGAGGAAGGGACGCGCTCAGCAGCACCGGCCCTGGGGATTGGTGTCCTGACGGTCGGTCTGGTCGCGCCAGAACTCCCGTTCGGTCAGCACCGGTGCCGAGGCATCCGTGCCGTGCACCGACTCGTGGTGCGCGCGGTACTTGTCGTAGGCATCCTCACCCATGACCCCTTTGACGTACCAGGCGAGCCCGGCCGCGGCCGAGCGCACCGCGGTGGCGACGCGCATCAGTGCTGGCCTGACATCAGTGCTCGCGCGCCTTGCGCTTACCGGTCTTCGGGAGGGCGTCCCAGAGGGCCTGGTTGGCCTTCTCGGCCGGCGTGGCCATGATGCCCGCCGGCGCGAAGATCCGCGACGGCACGGCCGGGTCCTCGCTGGTCGCACTGGCGTGGGTCTTCCACGCGTTCCAGGTGGCCTGCAGCGCGGTGAAGATCACGACCACGGCGAGGGTGACGAAGACTATCGAGAGGATGCCCTGCACCATGGTGTTGCGCACCACGGCCTCCATCGCCTCAACCGAGGTGGCCGTGCCGAAGCTCGTCTCCCCGGCGGCCAGGGCATTGGAGAACGCGGCGTTCTGGGCGAAGTAGCCCACCGACGGCACGGTCGAGAAGATCTTCAGGATCGAGGCAGTGATGGTCACGACGGCCGCGAAGCCGAGCGGCAGCGCCACGATCCAGATGTACTTGAACAGTCCGCGCTTGGCCACGATGGCCATACACACGGCGAGGGCGATCGCAGCCAGCAGCTGGTTGGCGATACCGAACAGCGGGAACAGCGTGTTGATGCCGCCGAGCGGGTCGGTGACGCCCATCACGAGCACCGCGCCCCAGGCTGCGACCATGATGCCGGTGCAGATCCAGGCGCCGGTGCGCCAGCTGGTGTCCTTGAACTTCGGGAAGATGTTGCCCAGGCTGTCCTGCAGCATGAACCGCGCGACGCGGGTGCCGGCATCCACTGCCGTGAGGATGAACAGCGCCTCGAACATGATCGCGAAGTGATACCAGAACGCCATCATGCCGCTGCCGCCGGCGACCTGCTGCATGATGTTGGCCAGCCCCACCGACAGGGTCGGGGCGCCACCGGTGCGGGACACGATCGATTCCTCGCCGACGTTGATCGCGGTCTGGGTGAGGAGCTCAGGGGTGACGCTCACGCCGGTCAGGCCCAGGCCGTTCACGAACGCGGCCGCGCCCTGCACGGTGCCGCCGGTGAGGGCGGGTGACGCGTTCATGGCGTAGTAGATGCCCTGGTCGATCGACAGCGCGGCCACGAGGGCCATGATCGCCACGAAGGACTCCATCAGCATGCCGCCGTACCCGATGAACCGGCTCTGGCGTTCCTTCTCGATCAGCTTGGGCGTGGTGCCGGAGGCGATCAGCGCGTGGAATCCGCTCAACGCACCGCAGGCGATGGTGACGAAGAGGAACGGGAAGAGGGTGCCGCTGACGACAGGGCCGGCGCCGCTGGAGGCGAACTCGGTGACCGCGGGAACCAGGATCTCGGGCCGCACGATGATGATCGCGATGGCGAGCATGCCGATGGTGCCGATCTTCATGAAGGTGGAGAGGTAGTCGCGCGGGGCCAGCAGCAGCCAGACCGGCAGGATGGCGGCGATGAAACCGTAGACGATGATGCCGATCGCCAGCGGCACCTTGTCGATGGTGAAGAGGGCCGCGCCCCACGTGGTTTCGCTGATCGCGCCACCGCCGACGATCGCGGCGATGAGCAGCACGAAGCCGATGATCGAGATCTCGGTGACCTTGCCCGGGCGCAGGAAGCGCAGGTAGCAGCCCATGAACAGGGCGATCGGGATGGTCATGCCGACCGAGAAGACGCCCCAGGCGCTCTCGGCGAGGGCGTTGACCACGACGAGGGCGAGGATGGCCACGATGATGACCATGATCGTGAGCGTGGCGAGCAGGGCGGCGGTGCCACCGACCCGGCCGAGCTCGTCGCGGGCCATCTGGCCCAGCGACCGGCCGCCACGGCGCATCGAGAAGAACAGCACCAGGTAGTCCTGCACCGCACCGGCGAACACCACCCCGACGATGATCCAGATCGTGCCGGGCAGGTAACCCATCTGCGCGGCGAGAACCGGGCCCACCAGGGGGCCGGCGCCTGCGATGGCGGCGAAGTGGTGGCCGAAGAGCACCCGGCGGTCGGTGGCGGCGTAGTCCTTGCCGTCGGCCTTGTACTCGGCGGGGGTCGCCCGCCGGTCATCCGGGTGAAGCAGGTGCTTCTGGATGTAGTTGGAGTAGAACCGGTACCCGATCAGGTACGTGCAGATGGCGGCGAAGACGAACCAGATGGCGTTCACGGTCTCGCCGCGGACGACGGCCAGCATCACCCAGCTCAGCCCGCCGAGCAGCGCGATGGCCAGCCAGATCGCGATCTTCACCGGGGTCCAGTGGGCCTCCTCGGCCTCGTGGATTCTGGGATCCAGGGCCACCGGCGGAAGGGCCGGGTCCTGGGTCAGGTCTGGATCGTCGGTTGCGCCTTGCGGAATGCTGGACGTCGCGCCCATCGGTACTCCTCTTTGAGGTACACGGTCTATGAAAACACAGAGAAACTCACAGCATTTTGCCGGGTAACTCGGTAACGGTAACACTCGTCGCGCTCGGCAACGGTGCCATTGGTCCCCCTGGTGACGTGTCGTGAGGTGCGAATGTCACGGATGAGCCGCGCTGGTGAACACATCGTTGAGGGTGACGGTGGTCAGCCCGCGGTCGTGCAGCAGCGCGCGTAACTGCGGGAAAACGTTGGTGACCGGTTCGAAGTTGAGGTGCCCGATCACGATGTGTTGAGGCAGGAACCAGGTGGTCGCGAAATCCACCACCTGTTGTTCGGTGAGGAGCCCCGAGTCCGCCAGCGACCCGTACCAGGTGGTCGGGACCGTGTAACCCAGCGCGGCGGCCAGGGCATCCACCCGATCGTCGTGCACGCCGTACGGCGGCCGGAAGTAGGGCCGGGCGTCGACGCCGTAGGTGTCGCTGAGGAAGTCGTGGTTGCGCTGGAGTTCGGTGGTGACGTCGGCGTCACTGAGGGCGCTGAGGTCGGGGTGTGACCAGGTGTGGTTGCCCAGCTGGATCTGGCCGGTCTGCACGAGCGGCCGGAGCCGGTCGGCGTTGTCGGTCCAGGCGTCGTAACAGCCGGTGACGAAGAAGGTGAGCCTGGTGCCCGTCTCGGCGGCGAAGCGGATGTACCGGGCCAGCACCTCGCTGCTGGAGCCGTCGTCGACGGTCCAGGCCAGCAGGGTGCCCTCGCCGGGCAGGTCGGACAGGGTGCCGGGCGGCACCGGAACCCGCACCAGACCGGGCGCGGGCTGGGCGACGGGCACGGGCGGCGGTACCGCGCCGGGCAACGGCCGGGGGAGCGGGCTGGGAGTCGGTGGCGTCGTCGTTGCCGGGACGCTCGGGCGCGGGTCGGCTGCGAGGGTCGCGCAGCCGGCAAGGGTGAGGGAAAGGCCAAGCGAGGCCAGCACGGTGCGCCGGGTGAGGGCGGGGTCCTGCCGCACGGCGGTCCTCCCCCCGGAGCCGGTCGTTGGAGCCGATGGAAAGCCAGAACAAGCCGGGCGTGAGTCGAACGAGTCGAAGATATCGCCGCTGCCGGCCGCTGACAACGCCCGTAATCGGGGGCCGTGCCCGCATCGCTAAAATGGACGAATCCGTACCCGGGCCTCTGCCCGGTATTTTGACCATCCTTTTGGACCATTGGAGCCACCGTGGCCGCACTTTCCCGTCTTGATTCCGTCATCGCCCTCGCCCGCCACCGCGGCTTCGTCTTCCAGGCCGGTGAGATCTACGGCGGCAGCCGGTCGGCCTGGGACTACGGGCCCCTCGGTGTGGAGCTGAAGGAGAACATCAAGAAGCAGTGGTGGCGGTTCATGGTCACCAGCCGCGACGACGTCGTGGGCCTGGACTCCTCGGTCATCCTGCCGCGCAAGGTCTGGGAGGCCTCCGGCCATGTCGAGGTCTTCTCCGACCCGCTGGTGGAGTGCACCAGCTGCCACAAGCGCTTCCGCGAGGACCACCTGGTGGAGGAGTTCGAGGAGAAGAAGGGCCGCGCCCCCGAGGGCGGCATCGACGGCATCGCCTGCCCCAACTGCGGCAACCGGCACACCTGGACCGAGCCGCGCGCATTCTCGGGCCTGCTCAAGACCTTCCTCGGCCCGGTCGACGACGAGGCCGGCATGCACTATCTGCGCCCGGAGACCGCGCAGGGCATCTTCGTGAACTTCGCCAACGTGCTCCAGGCGGCGCGCATGAAGCCCCCGTTCGGCATCGGCCAGATCGGCAAGAGCTTCCGCAACGAGATCACCCCCGGAAACTTCATCTTCCGCACCCGCGAGTTCGAGCAGATGGAGATGGAGTTCTTCGTCGAGCCCGGCAGTGACGAGGAATGGCACCAGTACTGGATCGACCAGCGGATGAGCTGGTACACGGGTCTGGGCATCAACATCGAGAACCTCCGCCTGTTCGAGCACCCCGCGGAGAAGCTCTCGCACTACTCCAAGCGCACCGTCGACATCGAGTACCGCTTCGGCTTCTCCGGCAGCGAGTTCGGTGAACTCGAGGGTGTCGCCAACCGCACCGACTTCGACCTCAAGACGCACTCGGAGGCGTCGGGCAAGGACCTCTCCTACTTCGACCAGACCAAGAACGAACGCTGGGTCCCCTATGTGATCGAGCCCGCTGCCGGCCTGACCCGCTCGCTGATGGCGTTCCTGGTGGATGCGTACCACGAGGAAGAAGTGCCCAACGCGAAGGGCGGCGTCGACAAGCGCACCGTGCTCAAGCTCGACCCGCGCCTGGCCCCGATCAAGGCCGCCGTGCTGCCGTTGAGTCGCAACGAGGCCCTCTCACCGATGGCCCGCTCGCTGGCCGCGCGCCTGCGCGAATCGTGGAACGTGGACTTCGACGACGCCGGCGCCATCGGCCGTCGTTACCGCCGCCAGGACGAGATCGGCACGCCGTACTGCATCACGGTGGACTTCGACTCGCTCGAGGACCAGGCCGTCACCGTGCGTGACCGCGACACCATGGCGCAGGAGCGGGTGCCCCTGGCCGAGCTCGATGCCTACCTGGCCGTGCGCCTGCGCGGAGCGTAACCCGCCCCATCCGGCGCCTGACCCGCTTGAGCGTTTCGCGGGTCGGGCGCCGCTGTGCGCGTGGCACGCCACCCGCAGAGCGGCGCCGCACCCGCATAACTCCGGATGCTGCGCCTCCGGGCTACCGTGACGGCCGGGTCAGGACGCGGTGTCGGAGACGCCGGCCGCGCCGGGCAGCCCGACGGGCGCCGCCGCGGTCTCCGGCAGGGTCACCTCGATGCCGAACAGGGCGTCGAGCCCGCCGAGGAACGCTTCCTGATCGCCGGCGCGGGCCAGCTCGCGGGAACGCACCATGGGCGTGTGCAACAACACCCCGGCGAGGTGCCGCAGGGCGGATTCGGTCTGCTCGCTGGTGTCACCGCGCCGCCTGGCCCGCTCGATCTCCCCGTCGAGGATGTCGAAGACGTGCGAACGCAGCGCCACGACGGCGGGCGCCAGGCTCTGCTCCTCGGCCACGGCCGAGAACTTCCTGGCGGCGCGGCCCACCAGCTCTCGCGCCTCGCTGGTGGCGTTGAGCTGTTCGAGCGGGGCGTGGATGCGGATGGTCTCGAGGTCGAGCAGCTCCACCCCGGGCACGTCGCTGACGTCGGGGTCGACGTTTCGCGGCAGGCCGAGGTCGATGACCAGCTGGCGGGCCGCCTCGGCCTCGGAACCGACGGGACAGGAGCGCACGGGACCGGCCTCGGCAACCGGCGCACCGACACCGGCGTGCGTCGCGGCGAGGAGCGCCCGGCCGGCGGTGAGGATGCCCGCATCGATGACGTGGTGATCGACGGTGGTGCAGGTGAGGATCAGGTCGGCCAGGGCGGTCTCGGCGGCCAGGGAATCGGCATCCGTCGACACGGCCGAGATGTCGTGGGCCACGGCGAACTTCTCGGCCCGGCCCGACGACGAGTAGACCCGCACGTCGGTGACGCCGAGTTCACGGAGGGCCGCCAGCGAGGCGCCGGCGTACCGGCCGGTGCCCACGAGCAGCACCCGGGTGTGTGCCCAGTCGGTGACCCGGCTCTCGGCCAGTTCAAGCGCCAGACGCACCAGGGAGCGGCCGGCGGCGCCGATGCCGGTGTGGTTCTTCACGCCGCGGGAGGTCTGCGAGGCGCGCTGGAACAGGCGCTCCAGCTCGGGGCTGGTGGTGCCGGCGGCGCGGGCCTCCTCGAGGGAGCGCCGCACCTGGCCGGCGATCTCGCCCTCGCCGACGACCACGGACTCGAGTCCGCTGGTCACGGCGAAGAGATGCTCGGCCACGCCGTTGCCGTGCACAAGGTCAAGGGTGTCGCGCAGCAGCGCGGCGCTCACGCCGGTGCTCTCGCTCACGGCGTCGATCGCGGCGTAGACCGCGGGAAGCGGGGAGACCCCGAACGGTTCGTCGAGGTCGAGGTAGGCCTCGAAGCGGTTGCAGGTGGCCACGACCACGGCCCCGCTGAGGGCATCGTGCCCCGTGAGCATCCCGCCCGCTGCCGAGTCGGCGCCCACAGACAGCTTTTCGAGCACGTCAAAGCTAGAGTTCTTGTGGTTCGCGGACAAACAAATCAACACCGCTTGATTCTACGGTGTGTGCAACAACACCTCGAATCGTTCCCCCGGCCGATGTAGAGGACAATCGAGAGTGATGAACCTCGCGACGACACACCCACTTTCTTCCGGCCTCACCGCAGACTCCCGGCTCGTGCGGGCATACCAGGGCACCCGTCCGGACGTGACTCCGGTCTGGTTCATGCGCCAGGCCGGCCGCTCGCTGCCCGAGTACCGCGAGCTGCGGGTGGGCACCCGGATGCTCGACGCCTGCCTGGACCCCGCCATGGCCAGCGAGATCACCCTGCAGCCGATCCGCCGGCACGGTGTCGACGCGGGCATCCTGTTCAGCGACATCGTGGTGCCCCTCAAGCTCGTGGGCGTGGACGTGGAGATCGTGGCCGGCAAGGGCCCGGTGCTCGCCAAGGCCGTGCGCACCGCGGCGGATGTCGACAGTCTCACCGCGCTCGACCCCGCCGTGCTCGACACGGCATTGGCCCCGATCAGGGAGGCCGTCGCGCTCACCGTCGCTGCGCTGGGCTCGACCCCGCTGATCGGTTTCGCCGGGGCGCCGTTCACCCTCGCCGCGTACATCGTCGAGGGTGGACCGTCCAAGGACCACATCCACGCCCGCACGCTCATGCACTCGGATCCGGACGCGTGGGCCCGGCTGATGGCCTGGACCGCCGAGGTCACCGGCCGGTTCCTCCGCGCCCAGGTGCTCGCCGGCGCCAGCGCTGCGCAGCTGTTCGACTCCTGGGCCGGCGCCCTCTCGCTCAACGACTACACCCGCTTCGTCGCCCCGGCGTCCACCGCCGCGATCGCGCACGTGCGCGACCTCACCTACACGGAACCCGCCGCCGACGCGGCCGCCGATCCGGAGTCGATCCGGCGCAACGTACCCGTCGTGCACTTCGGCGTCGGCACCGGCGAATTGCTCAAGGCCATGCACGGCATCGGCGCCGACGTCGTCGGGGTGGACTACAGGGTGCCGCTGGATGAGGCCAGCCGGCGCCTCGGCGGTGTCGTGCCGGTGCAGGGCAACATCGACCCCGCCCTGCTGAACGCGCCCTGGCCGGTGCTGGAAGCACACGTTCTCGACGTGCTCGAGCGCGGCCGCACGGCGCCGTCCCACGTGCTCAACCTGGGCCACGGTGTGCCGCCGGAGACGAACCCCGACGTGCTCACCCGGCTCGTGGAGTTCGTGCACAGCACGACGTCGAGTACCTCCAGCGCGTCCTAGAACACCGCTCACTCGAGCACGTGCCGGCGGTAGCCGCCGGCGGAAAGCAAGGTCATGAAGGACGTTCTGGTCATCGGCGGAGGTGTCGCCGGTCTGGTGGCCGCCCGCGAGTGCGCCCACCTCGGGCTCAGCGTTGTCGTGCTGGAGACCGCAGACGCGCCGGGCGGAGCCGTGGCCGGCCACGAGGTCGCCGGCCTCCGGCTCGATGCCGGTGCGGAGAGCTTCGCCGTGCGCGGCAACACCGTGGCGGCCTTCATCGCCGACCTCGGCCTCACCGCCGAGATCATCGAACCGAACCCGGCCGGGGCCTGGCTGCACCTGCCGCCGCACCGGCCCGGCGGAGCCCCGATGTCGGTGCCGCTGCCCAAGGCCGGCGTGCTCGGCATTCCGGGCTCACCGCTGGCCGAGGACGTGCGCCGCGCGATCGGCTGGTCCGGCGCCCTGCGCGCCTACGCCGACAGGCTGATGCCGGTGCTCAAGATCGGCCGTGAGCAGAGCCTCGGTGAGCTCGTCGGCAAACGGATGGGCACCAAGGTGCTCGAACGCCTGGTCAACCCGGTCGCCGGCGGCGTCTACGCCACCGCGGCCGCCGACCTCGAGGTCGACGTCGTGGCCCCTGGCCTCAACCGCGCCCTCACCACGGCCGGGTCGCTCTCCGGCGCCGTCACGGCTCTCCGCACCGCCGCACCGGCCGGTTCCGCCGTCCGCGGGCTGAACGGCGGCATGCACCGCCTCGTCGCCGCCCTCGTCACCGATCTCGACACCTACGACGTCGAGATCCGCACGAGCACCGCCGCGACCGGCCTCACGCCCGTTGACACCGAAGAAACCGGCGCCGACGGCACCGTGACGACCACCCGCACGTGGGCCGTCCGGCTTGCCCCGACGGCGGATGCCGCGGCCGCGGCCGACGCCGAGCCGGGCACCCTCGAAGCCCGGCAGGTCATCCTCGCCGTGCCGGCGGCAGCCGCCCTGGCCCTGCTGGCCCCGCTTGGCGCCGAATTCGCTGCTCTCGCCGCCCTGGACTGGCCGGAACCGGCCGCCGTGGAGCTCGCCACACTGGTGCTCGACGCCCCGGTGCTGGACGCGCATCCGCGCGGCACCGGCGCGCTCGTGGCGGAGGGGACCCCTGGCGTCACCGCCAAGGCGATCACCCACGTCACCGCCAAGTGGGCCTGGGTGGATGCCCTCACGCCGCCCGGCCGGCACATTGTGCGGCTCTCCTACGGACGCGCCGGCGCCCCGGTGCCGACCCTCGGCCTCAGCGACGACCAGCTGCAGCAGCTCGCCGTGCAGGACGCCGCCGCGATCCTCGGGGTGGACCTCGCCAAAAGTCAGGTGGCCGGTTTCGCCCGCACGCTGTGGGCCGACGGCCTCTCGCCGGCCACGATCGGCGCGCCCGAACGCATCCGCCGGGTGCGGGAGGTCGTCGAGACCACGCCCGGCCTCGACGTGACCGGTGGCTGGCTCTCCGGCACCGGCCTGGCCTCGGTGATACCCGACGCCCTCGCGGCGGGTATCCGGGTCAGGCGGGCAGTGCTAGACCTCTGATCAGGAGTCTTTTAGGTGCCGTACACATGTGCCTCCCCGGGCTGGGGGGCTACGCTGGCAACTCATGAACGTATAGGAATGGAGTCACAATGCGGGGAAAGCTTCTTTTCATCACGGGTGGCCTCGTGGGCTATGTGCTGGGTGCACGCGCCGGACGTCAGCGCTACGACCAGATCGCGTCGGCCGCCTCGGACCTGTGGAACCGGCCGCCCGTGCAGAGGCGCGTGAACGAGGTCAAGGACTTCGCCCTCGAGCGTGTCGGCGACGTTCCCGGCGCACTCTACGAAGCGGGCAAGAAGGTCGCTTCTGCAGTGTCGAACAAGACCGACAAGACCAAGGGCGCCCCGGCCACCGGCACGTCCGGCGCCGCCACCGCGGCCACGAAGGCCGCCGCATCCGCCACGAAATCGGCCAAGGCGGCGGCGGATTCTGCCACCTCCGCGGCTGATTCCGCGAAGGCCGCCGACGACACCTCGGCCGCGCAGTAATCTCACAGACGACAGTCCAAGGAAGGATGCCAGTGAGCAACAGCGGGTACAACCCCAAGAGCAAGCAGTCACTGTTCACGCTCCTCAGCGAGCTTCCCGGTCAGATCGTTGATCTGGTCAAGGCCGAGATCGACGCCTTCAAGGCCGACATCTCCGGCAAGGCCAAGAACGTCGGCATCGGCCTGGGCCTGTTCATCGGTGCCGCGGTGTTCGGCTTCTTCGCGATCATCGTGTTCATCGCCCTGGCCGTGATCGCTCTCGACCTCGTGCTGCCGCTTTGGCTGGCCGCCCTCATCGTGGCCGTCGCGCTGCTCCTGATCGCGGTGATCCTGGCCCTGATCGGGCTCAACCGGGTCAAAAAGGGCACCCGCCACGACCCGGATGGCGTGACCGCGAGCATCCAGAAGGACGTCGACGCATTCAAGGGAGTTGGCGAGTATGAGCACTGACAAGAGCCCGGAGACCACGCCGGAACACCGAAGCACCGCCGAGTTGCGCTCCGAAGCCGACCGGGCGCGTGCCGCGCTCGCCGGCACGCTGGACGCCATCGAGTACAAGCTCAATGTGCCCAAGCAGATCAAGATCAATACCCGGCGCTTCACCCTAGGGTTGCACAGGCTCGGCGATGACAACCCTCTCGCCCTGGCCGGCGTCGCCCTGGGTGCTGCCGCGGCAGCCGGAACAATCGTGTGGTGGGGCGTGAAAACGGTCCTCGAGCGCCGCTGAGCGCGCGGGTGGGCGGGTCTACTTTTGGCTCTCCGGGCAAAGCGGTGGAGACTAGTACACATGACTCACCCGGCTGCCGGAGAGGCAGTAGACATGACCACGCCCACCCCCGCTACACACACCTCATCAGAGGCTGAACCCACCGAGGCCTCGCCCTCCGGATTCACCCTCTTCACGGTGCTGCGCAAGGACCCGGCCAACCCCGACGACCTCGACGGTCGCGACGTGCCGCGGTTCGTCGACGAACTCGACGACATCATCGCCCTGGTCGAGGCCGAGGGCGTGACCCTGCGCGGGATCTACGACGTCTCCGGCCTCCGCGCCGATGCCGACGCGATGCTCTGGACCCATGCTGATGAGGCTCAGACCTTGCAGTGGGCCAACCGGGAGCTGCGCCGCAGCCGCCTGCTCAAGAGCCTGCTGCCCACCTGGAACGCCATGGGTGTGCACCGCGACGCCGAGTTCAACAAGAGCCACGTGCCCGGCTTCCTGCGCGGCGTCGAGCCCAAGGCCTGGCTCACCGTCTACCCCTTCGTGCGCAGCTTCGAGTGGTATCTGCTGCCCGAGGCCGAGCGCAGCAAGATGCTCGCTGACCACGGCCGCAAGGGTGCCGCGTTCCGCGGCGCCATCGCCAACACAGTGTCGTCGTTCGCGCTGGGCGACTACGAGTGGCTGCTGCCGATCGAGTCCGACGAGCTCACCGAGCTTGTCGACCTGATGCGGGAGCTCCGCGCCACGGAGGCCCGTCGTCATGTGCGCGAGGAGGTGCCGTTCTACACCGGACGGCGCATCTCGACCGCCGAGCTTGTGGAGGTCCTGCAGTAATGACGAACTACGACGCCATCCTGCTCGCCGGCTTCGGCGGACCAGAGGGCCAGGACGACGTGATCCCGTTCCTGCGCAACGTCACCCGTGGCCGCGGCATCCCGGAGGAACGCCTCGAAGAGGTCGCGGTGCACTACCGCCACTTCGGCGGCATCAGCCCGATCAACCAGCAGAACCGCGTGCTGCGCGCCGCCCTGCAGGCCGAACTGGACCGTCGCGGCATCAACCTGCCGGTGATCTGGGGCAACCGCAACTGGGCGCCCTACCTGCCGGACACCATCGCCGAGGCGCACGCCAACGGCCAGGACCGCCTGCTCGCCATCGCCACCAGCGCGTACAGCTCCTACTCCGGCTGCCGCCAGTACCGGGAGGACTTCGCCCAGGCGCTGGACACCACCGGACTGACCGGCACCGTGCAGATCGACAAGATCCGCCAGTTCTTCGACCACCCCGGCTTCGTCACCCCGTTCATCACCGGTGTGCGCCAGGGCCTGGCCGACGTCGAAGCCGCGAACCCCGGCATCAACCTCAGCACCGAGGTCGAGGTGCTGTTCAGCACCCACTCGATCCCGTCCACGGATGCCGCCAAGAGCGGGCCCGCCGAGCGCGGCTTCGGGGAGGGTGGCGCATACGCCGCCCAGCACCTGGCCGTCGCCGACGTGGTCATGCAGGGCCTCGAGTCCCCGTGGCAGCTGGTCTACCAGTCCCGCAGCGGCCCGCCCAGCATGCCGTGGCTCGAGCCCGACATCAACGACGCCATCGCGCTGCTGCCGGCGCGCGGCATCCGCGCCGTCGTCATCGTGCCACTCGGCTTCGTCAGCGACCACATGGAGGTCATGTGGGACCTCGACAACGAGGCCACCGAAACGGCGAAGGAACACGGTCTGTTCTCGGTGCGGGTGCCCACCCCCGGCGCTGACCCGGTCTACGTGAGCGGCTTGATCGACCTCGTCGAGGAGCGTCTCAACGACGTGCCCGTTGAGGGCCGTCCAGCCCTGACCGACCTCGGCCCCTGGTACGACATCTGCCGGCCGGGCTGCTGCGAGAACGTGCGCCTCGGTTTCAAGCCGGCCGTCGCCGGTGTAGCGCCGTGAGCACCATCCGCGTCGGCACCCGGGGCAGCGCCCTGGCCATGGCCCAGACCACGGCCGTCGCCAACCGCATCCAGGCCGCGACCGGTGGCGAGGTGGAGATCATCCCGATCACCACGCACGGCGACGTGTCCCGTGAATCCCTCTCCAGCCTGGGCGGCACCGGCGTCTTCGCCAGTGCCCTGCGCGAGGCCCTGCTGAACGACGAGTGCGACGTTGTCGTGCATTCGTTCAAGGACCTGCCCACCGAGGAGTACCCGGGCCTCGTCATCGGCGCCACGCCCAAGCGCGCCGATGCCAGGGACGTACTCTGCGCCAGGGAGGGCTACACCCTGGCCACCCTGCCCGAGGGCGCCACGGTCGGTACCGGGTCTCCCCGCCGCGCGGCGCAGCTGCGCGCCCAGCGTCCCGACCTGGAGGTCGTCGACATCCGCGGCAACGTCGGCACCCGGCTCGCGCTCGTCGCCGACGAGAAGCTGCACGCCGTAGTGCTCGCCGCGGCGGGCTTGGGCCGCCTGGGCCTGCTGGAGAACATGGCCACCGACTACCTGGAACTCTCCGACTGGCCCACCGCGCCGGGGCAGGGCGCCCTGGCCATCGAGGTGCGCCAGGGTAAGCCGGACCGCCTGCTCACCAAGGCCCTCGCCGTGCTCAACCACGCCACCACCCAGGCCACAGTGACGGCCGAGCGCCACGTGCTCGCCCGGCTCGAGGCCGGCTGCGCGGCCCCGATCGGGGCCACCGCTGTGCTCGACGACGGCCTGCTGTTCCTCACCGCCACCGTGTACAGCCCGGATGGCACCCGCCGGATCACCGCATCGCACGCGGCGACCCCCGAGTCGCACTCCGCTGTCGACCTGCAGGATGCCGCCCTCGACGTCGCCGAGCGCGCCGCCCGAGAGCTTCTGGCCGGCGGGGCCGCCGAGATCGCCCCGCTGTCGGTGACCCTGTGAGCGCCGTGCGGCACAATCCGGACAAGCCGTTGGCCGGCTGGCGGGTCCTCGTTCCCCGCGGCGGGCCCTGGGGTGACCAGGTGGCCGCGAACCTGCGCTCGCGCGGCGCCATGCCGATCGTCGCTCCGATGATCAACTTCGCGCCCACCGACGACGCCGCGTCCCTCGACACGGCCCTGGCCAAACTCGCCGCCGGCGACTTCGACTGGATGACCGTCACCAGCGCCACCACCGTCGATGTGCTCTCCTCCCACCGGGCCGTCGTGGCGCCGGGCACCCGCATCGCCGCGGTCGGCGAGACCACCGCCGCCGCGCTCGTGGCCGCGGGCTATCACGTCGACATCGTCCCGTCCGAGGACAACTCGGCCAAGGGCCTGCTCGCCGACTGGGAAGCCGCCACCCACGGCGTCATCCCGCTTCGCATCCTCACCCTGCGGTCCGAGATCGCCAAACCGCTGCTCACCGAGGGCCTGCGCCGCATCGGTCACGACGTCGAGTCCGTCGTGGCCTACCGCACCGTCGGGGTGCCGGTCTCCGACCGGGTCGTCGCCGACATCAAGGCAGGACGGGTGCACGCGGTCCTGGTCACCAGCGGGAGCGTCGCGCAGCAGGTGCAGGATCAGCTCGGCCCGATTCCCCGGACCACCCTGGTCGCTTGTATCGGCCCGCGCACGGCGAAGGATGCGGCGGCCATCGGTCTGCGCGTGGACGTGATCGCCGACGAGCGCAGCGCCGAGTCCCTCATCGAGGCTCTCGTGGGTCTCGCTCCCCGGGACCTGTAGAACAGCTGGGAGTGCATTGCACTTTGTGCGTCGTTGCACTTAGTGTAAGTATGTGATTCCGCCCCTCATCGCCCCCGATCGGCGTGCCGACATCAAGGCACGGCATCGTCGGGCGATCCTGGATGCCGCCGACGCGCTGATCCGCGAACGGGGCAAGCCTCAATTCAGTGTCAACGAACTCGCCGACCGTGCCGACGTCTCCCGGCGCACGGTATTCAATCACTTCACCTCGCTCGACGACGTGATCATGACGACCTGCACCCGGTTGCTCGGCGTCACCGTCGACGACTTCCGGGCGGCAACGCGGGCGACGCCCGCGGGCGATGGCAGTCGAGTGGCTCTCTTCGACGAGATCACCACGGCCCTTCGTGCCGTCGACCTGCCCACCGTGGTCGCCTACCTCTGGGGCGTCCTCGCCGCGGATGGCGAGAACGGCCGCTCCCAGCACGCTCTCACCGACGTCTTCACCCGCGCCACCGAGCAGCTCTCCGCCGAGATCGCCGATCGCAGCACCGCCATCGACGCGTTCGAGGTGGCGATCCTGGTCAGCACGGTGATGAACGGCGTCGCGGTCGTGTCGGTGCACTGGATCGCCACGACGGGCGCCACGCTCGACGAGTCCTCCCGGACGGTGTGGGACGACCTGCTCAACCGCCTCATCGCCACCATCCGAATGGGCTACTCGGCGTCCAGCTGACCCACACCCTCCTCGAGCTTCTGTACCCACTCTCTTCCCGATGACGCGATGCGAGTTCCCCTCCCGTCACTAGGCAAACACGAAAGAACCTGAGGATTATGGCATCCCTTCTCTACCGACTCGGTCGGTTCTCCGCCCATCGGGCCTGGCTGGTCATCGTCGCGTGGGTGGTCATTCTCGGCCTCGCCGGCGGCGCCTTCGCCCTCTTCGGCGGCACTCTCACCTCGGCGGTGAGCATCCCCGGCACCGCCACCCAGAAGGTGAGCGACGAGCTCGCCGAGAAGTTCCCCGCCGCCAGCGGTGGTCGGGGCTCCGTCGTCTTCACCACCACCGACGACACGGCGTTCACGGCCGAGCAGAAAACGGCGATCGGCGAGCTGCTCGCCGACACCGTCGAGCTCGACAACGTGACGTCGAGTACCAACCCCTTCGACACGCAGGCGCAGATCGACGGCCAGGCGCAGCAGATCATCGACGGCCGCCAGCAGATCGTCGACGGAACGACCCAGATCGATGCCGGGCAGGCGCAGATCGACGCGGCCACCGCCCAGCTCGCTGCCGGTCAGGCACAGCTCGACGTCGCCCGCAGCCAGGCGGAGGCGGCCGGACAACTCGCCGCCGCCCAGCCGGCGCTGGATGAGCAGCAGGCCCAGCTTGACGCCGGCGCGGCGGCCATCGCCGAGCAGCAGGCCACTCTCGACGCGGGCCGCACCGCCCTGGAGACGCAGAGCACCACCCTGGAACAGGGCTCCGACCTGCTCGACCTGGCCGCGGGCATCCGCCAGGTATCGGACGATGAGACGACCGCGGTCGCGAGTCTGCAGTTCGACACGTCGCTCAACCAGGTTCCCGCCGAGTCGAAGGAGGCGGTTGTCGAGGAGATGGAGAACGCCCAGATCGCCGGCGTCGTCGCCGAGGTGTCCAACGAGATCGCCGCCAGCATTCCCGAGATCCTCGGCCCGGGCGAGATCGGCGGCGTGATCATCGCGGCCGTCGTGCTGTTCGTCATGCTCGGCACACTGATCGGTGCGGGTCTTCCGCTGGTGAACGCGCTCATCGGCGTCGGTGTCGGCGTGCTCGCGTCGCTCGCCCTGTCCGGCAGCGTCGAGATGCTCTCCGTCACCCCGGTCCTGGGCGTCATGCTCGGGCTCGCGGTCGGCATCGACTACTCGCTCTTCATCCTCAACCGGCATCGCACCCAGTTGCGCAGAGGGGTAGAGCTGCAGGAGTCGATCGGACTGGCGAACGGCACCTCCGGCAACGCCGTGGTGTTCGCCGGCGCCACCGTGCTCATCGCCCTGCTCGCCCTCAACCTCACCGGCATCCCGTTCCTGGGCCTGATGGGCACCGTCGGCGCCGTCTGTGTCTTCGTGGCGATCCTCGTCGCGATCACCCTGACGCCGGCGCTGCTGGGCCTGGTCGGCGAGAAGATCCTCACCAAGAAGGCACGCGCGCACATCGGCACCCCCTCCGCCAAGGTCTCGGCGCCGATCAAGCCGATGAACACCCTGCGCGCCGTCGTGACCGTGATCGCGGGCATCGCCGTGCTGCTGATCGTGGCAATCCCCGCGCTGTCCATGCGCCTGGGGCTCCCCGCCGGCTCGTCCGAGCCGCTGGACTCGAGTGCGTACCGGGCCTACAAGCTCGTCGACGACAAGTTCGGCGCCGGCGTCAACGGCCCGCTGCTCGTGGTCGCCGACCTCGAGACGGCCATCACCGACGACGAGCTCATCGCCGAACAGGTGCGCATCGGAACCGCGCTGAAGGCGGAGAACGACGTCGTCGCGGTCGCGCCGATCGGTGCGTCGGACGACGACCTGCTGCTCGCCTTCCAGGTCATCCCCGCGGATGGGCCGAACAGCGAGTCCACCGAGCAGCTGGTGCGCGACCTGCGAGGCCTCGACATCGACGGGGTCAGTTCCCTCGGCGTGGCCGGCAACGCATCCGGCAACATCGACGTCAGCGAGAAACTCGCCGACGCTCTGCCGCTGTACCTGCTCGTGGTCGTCGGACTCTCGTTGATCATCCTGATCTTCGTGTTCCGCTCGATCCTGGTGCCGATCACCGCGACCCTCGGCTTCGTATTGTCGTTGTTCGCCTCGTTCGGCGCGATCACGGCGGTCTTCCAGTGGGGCTGGCTCGGAGCGCTGTTCGGCATCCATGACCCGGGGCCCATCCTGAGCTTCCTGCCCATCCTGGTTGTCGGCGTGCTGTTCGGCCTGGCGATGGACTACCAGCTGTTCCTGGTCAGCGGCATGCGCGAAGCGTACGCCCACGGCGCACCGGCCCGGATGGCCGTGCAGCGCGGTTTCCACGCCGGCCGCACGGTGGTCATCGCCGCGGCGCTGATCATGGCCTCGGTCTTCTCCGGTTTCGTGTTCTCGAACTCGGTGATGATCCAGTCGATCGGCTTCGGGCTCGCCATCGGCGTGCTCCTGGACGCCTTCGTGGTGCGGTTGCTCATCATCCCGGCCGTGATGCACCTGCTGGGTGACGCGGCCTGGTGGCTGCCGAAGTGGCTGGACCGCATCCTGCCCAACGTCGACGTGGAAGGCGCATCGCTCGAGCGCACGCACCCGGTGCACCCGGCGGATGAGCCCGAGCTCGTCACCACCCCGCGCGTCTAAGCACGCACCCCGCTCGGCCCACGGCGCGGCTCGATCCCTCACGGATCGGGCCGCGCCGTTTCCGCACCCTGCTGGCCACGCCCCTTGGCCACACTCCCTGGCCCGCCCTCCCCAGGCCCGCGCACTCAGGCTGGAGGCCTAGGCTGGTCGGGTGATAAACCCCGTCATCCGCCCGCGACGACTGCGCAGCACCCCCGCACTCCGCCGCCTGGCCAGCGAAACCCGTGTCCACCCCGCCGAGCTCGTTCTGCCGCTCTTCGTGCGTGAGGGCAACGAGTCCACCCCGATCTCGTCGATGCCGGGCATCGTGCAGCACAGCGTCGACGGCGCCCGCCGCGCCGTGGCCGAGGCCGCCGCGGCCGGCATCGGGGGAGTGATGCTCTTCGGAGTCCCCGCCGTGCGCGATGCCACCGGCACCGGCGCCACCGATCCAGACGGCATCCTCAACGTCGCCACCCGCGCCGTGGTCGCCGAGGTGGGCGATGCCCTGGTGGTGCAGACCGACCTGTGCCTGGACGAATTCACCGACCACGGCCACTGCGGTGTGCTCGCCGCCGACGGTTCCGTCGACAACGACGCCACGCTGCTGCGCTACAACGACATGGCGCTGGCGCAGGCCGAGGCCGGCTCGGCGCTGCTGGGCCTGTCCGGCATGATGGACGGCCAGGTTGCCTCCGTGCGCGCCACCCTCGACGCCGCCGGCTACGCCGACACCGCCGTGCTGGCCTACTCGGCCAAGTACGCCTCCGCCTACTACGGCCCGTTCCGCGAGGCCGTGCAGTCCACCCTCGTCGGCGACCGCCGTACCTATCAGCTCGACCCCGCCAACCGCCGCGAGGGCGTGCGCGAGGCCCGCATCGACATCGATGAGGGTGCCGACGTCGTCATGGTCAAGCCAGCAGGCAGCTACCTCGACGTGCTCGCCGAGGTCGCCGCGATGAGCGAGGTCCCGGTCTGGGCGTACCAGGTCTCCGGCGAATACGCCATGATCGAGGCCGCCGCCGCGCAGGGTTGGATCGACCGCCGCCGTGCCATCGAGGAGTCGGTGCTCAGCATCCGCCGGGCCGGCGCCGACGCCATTCTCACCTACTGGGCAGTCGAACTCGCCGCCTGGCTCACCGAAACGGATGCCCGATGACGCACACCACCCACAACGACGAACTCTTCGCCCGCGCACAGCTCTCCATCCCGGGCGGTGTCAACTCGCCGGTGCGCGCCTTCCGCTCGGTCGGCGGCACCCCGCTGTTCCTGGTGAAGGCGGCCGGCGCCTACGTCACCGACTCCGACGGCCGGGAGTATGTCGACCTGGTCAGCTCCTGGGGTCCGGCGATCCTCGGCCACGCGCATCCCGCCGTCGTCGGCGCCGTGCAGGAGGCCGCCGCACTCGGGCTCTCCTTCGGGGCCTCCACCCCTGGCGAGACCGTGCTGGCCGAGCTGATCAAGAGCCGGGTCGGCGCGATCGAGAAGCTGCGCCTGGTCTCCACCGGAACCGAGGCCACCATGACGGCCATCCGCCTGGCCCGCGGCTTCACCCAGCGTGACCTGCTGATCAAGTTCGCCGGCCACTACCACGGCCACTCCGACGGTCTGCTGGCCGAGGCCGGCTCCGGCCTGGCCACCCTCGCGCTGCCCGGCTCGGCCGGCGTTACCGCGGCCACCGCGGCGCAGACCCTGGTGCTGCCGTACAACGACCTGGGCGCCGTGCGCGCCGCGTTCGAGGCGTACCCCGGTCAGATCGCCGCGGTGATCACCGAGGCCGCCGCCGCGAACATGGGCGTCGTCGCCCCGGATGCCGGCTTCAACGCGGCCCTCTGCGACCTCGCCCACGAATACGGCGCGCTGCTCATCGTCGACGAGGTCCTCACCGGCTTCAGGGTGCACCCGGGCGGCTACTGGGCGTTGCAGGCCGAGGACGGCGAGAGCTACACGCCGGACCTGTTCACCTACGGCAAGGTCATCGGCGGCGGCCTGCCGGTCGCCGCGCTCGGTGGCCGGGCCGACGTGATGGACTTCCTCGCCCCGGCCGGGCCGGTTTACCAGGCCGGAACGCTCTCGGGCAACCCGGTGGCCGTGGCCGCCGGCATCGCCACCCTCACCGCGGCCGACGGCCACGTGTACGAGCGACTGAACGAGACCGCCCAGCTGCTCTCCGAGGCCGTCTCCGGTGCGCTCTTCGCCGAGGGAGTCGCGCACAGCGTTCAGCACGCGGGTAACCTGTTCAGCTTCGTCTTCGGTCAGGAAGCCGCGATCACGCCGCCGCGCAGCTACGCCGAGGTGCAGCGCCAGGAAACCTACCGGTACGGGCCGTTCTTCCACTCCATGCTCGAAAGCGGCATCTCCCTGCCGCCGTCGGTGTTCGAGGCCTGGTTCGTCTCCGCCGCGCACGACGGCGACTCGATCGGCAAGATTCTCGAGGCACTGCCGGCCGCGGCCAAGGCGGTCGCCGAGGCGCGTCCGGCAGCCTGAATCGGGAGCCACCCGCTGACTGTTGCCGAATCGGACAATTGCGCCCGGCGCACCGGGCGCAATTGTCCGCACGGGCAACAGATGCGGCTCGTCTAGGGGCACTCCAGCGCGGCGGCGTTACGTCTTTGTGAGGTAGCGACAGGAGGTTTTCCAACCGGACCCGGCAGACTGGGGGAATGGCTTCCTTGCGCGTACATCCCGATCGGCTGGAGATTCACCTGACGGCCGCGGAAAAGACGCTGGCGTTCCGCCGAGAAGACGTGGTGATCCAGCGTGAGAACATCCGATCGGTGACGATCACGGATGATCCGTGGATTTGGGTGCGCGGCATCCGCGCCCCTGGCGCCCTCGTGCCGCTGGTCCTGGCCGTCGGTGTGTGGAAGTTCCACGGCGGCAAGGACTTCCTGGCCATCAAGCGCCGGCGCCAGGCCGTCGTGATCGACCTGATCGGCGACGACTTCGCCCGGGTGATCCTGTCGACCAACCACGCACCCGACCTCATCGCCTCGCTCAAGCTCGAGGCCACCGACGCGCGGGACGTGCCGGAGCTCGACGAGCCGGCCAAGCCGGTCAAGCCGGTCAAACGGGTGCGAACCCCCAAGGCCGTCAAGCCCGTCGAGACGAGTCATCCCGTGGACGCTGCTGCGCCGGTGAAGCCGGCCCGGCGGGCCAGGCCCGGCAAGGCCGTCGGAACCGTCGAACCGGCCGAGACCGCCGAGACGATTGAGCCGGCCGCTCCGGTCAAGCCCGCCCGACGGGTCGGGACAGCCAAGCCCGTCACGGTCGTCGAACCGGCCGAAGCGGTCGAGGCCGCCGAACCCGCCGTTGCGGTCAAGCCCAAGCGCACGTCTCGCGCCAAGGTGGCCCCTGTCGCCGAGAGCGACGTTGAGGTGACCGCTGAGCCGGCCGCCGAGCCGGTAGATGAGCCGGTCGAGTCGCCGGAGGCCACCGCCTAGGTCGCCCGGGTCGAGAGGGGTCAGCGAATGGTGCTGGCCCGCACGTGGATGCGCTCGCCCGTCTGGCCGAACAGGCTCAGGATCTCCGTAGGCTCCGGCCCCGCGCTGCCGAAGGCGTGCGGCACCCGAGTGTCGAACTCCGCGACCTCGCCCACGCCGAGGATCATGTCGTGGTCGCCCAGCATCAGGCGCAGGCGACCGCTCAGCACGTAGAACCAGTCGAATCCCTCGTGGCGGCGCTGCTCGAGTTGCTCGTCGCCGGTGCGCCCGGGGATGGTCACCTTGAACGCCTGCAGGCCGCCGGCGGTGCGGCTCAGCGGCACGAAGGTGCGGCCGTGGCGGGTGAACGGGCGTTGATCCAGCCGCGGGTCGTCGGTGGCGGGAGTGTGCACCAGGTCGTCGATGGTCACGTCATGGGCGCTCGAGAGAGCGAGCAGCAGTTCCAGGGTGGGCTTGCGCTGCCCTGACTCCAGGCGGGAGAGGGTGCTCTCGGAGATTCCGGTGGTCGCGGAGAGCTGGGCCTGGGTGCGGCCGCTCTGCAGGCGCAGCTCACGCAGCCGGGCACCCACGGTTTGGGCCACGGATGGCGGGTCAGAGGTCATCCCCCCATCGTGCCACTACTCGCGAAAGCGGTCTTGTGGCTGCCACAGCCGGCGGAAGCAACCGAGTGCCCGCTCTCGCGGCCATACTCAGGCGAGGCGGTCGAGGAACTCGAGCGTGCGCGCCAGGATGAGCTCGGCGATTTCCTCGTCATATTCGTTCAGGCTGGGGTCGGCGACCAGGTGGGCGGAGCCTGGGTAGATGTACAACTCGGCCGCACCGGCATCCTCGGCGAGTTCCTCGACTTCGAGCAACTCGACCCAGTCGTCCTCCGCGGTCACGTGCAGTTGCAGCGCTGCCGTGGCGGGCCAGTCCGAACCGAACATGGCGGCCGGAACCCCGCCGTGGTACAGGATCGCGCCGAGAGCACCTGGGCGGGTCTGGGCGAGCTTCTGGGCCGGCAGAGAGCCGAGCGAGAAGCCGGCGTAGACAGTGTCCGCGGGCATCGCATCCGCTGCCCGTTCGCCACGCTCGATGATGGTGTACACGCCGGTCTTCTCGGCGTGCGCGACACCGGCGTCGAGGGTGTCGAAGGTGAGCCCGTCGTAGAGGTCGGGCACGACCACGTCGTGGCCGGCGTCCCGCAGGCGCTGGGCGAAATCTGCCACCCCGTCGGTGAGGCCCTGCGCGTGGTGAAAGAGGATGACGTGGGTCACAACGGTCCTTTCGGCACGGTCCGGCCCGGTCGGGAACCTAGGCGGACAGGAAGAGGATGAATCCGATCAGCGGCAGCGTACCCTGCGTGAGGGCAGACCTGACCCTGCCCGGCCCCGAGGTGGTGAGAACGATGGCGGCGACGAACATCGACGCCGAGCTGAACAGGATCAGGGCCGCGCCGGCCTGCTCGGGGCCGCCGAAGTACAGGAACAGCCCGAGGACGGCGCCCACCGCCAGAAAGAGATTGTAGAAACCCTGGTTGTAGGCCAGGACTCGGGTGGTCTCCGCCTCGGTCTGGCTGGCCAGGCCGAAGCGCCGCCAGATCTTCGGCCGGGTCCACCAGGCACTCTCCATCAGAAAGATGTAGACGTGCAGCACCGCTGCGAGAGCGATGAAAACGGATGCGATGATGGCCATTCCGTCAGCCTAGCCGGGCGTTTACCGTCGCGGCAGGTGTCAGCAGGCGTCAGCGCAACACGTCGACGACGGTGCGGCCGTGCACCCGGCCGGCCAGGATGTCTTCGGCGGCCGCGAACGACTGCTCGAGGGTGATGACCGAGGTCAGGCTGTCAAGCAGCTCGAGGTCGAGGTCGGTCGAGAGGTGCGCCCAGGCCTCCTCGCGAAGGGGCAGGGGAGCCTCGACCGAATTGATGCCGGCCAGGGTGACGGCGCGCAGGATGAACGGCATCACGGTGGTCGGCAGGTCGGCACCCTGGGCCAGCCCGCAGGCGGCCACCACCCCGCCCTGGTTGGTCTGGGCGAGGATGTTGGCGAGGGTGAAGCTGCCGACGGAGTCGATCGCGCCGGCCCAGCGCTGGGTCTGCAGGGGCTTGCCGGCCTCGTCGAGGGTGTGCCGGTCGAGGATCTCGGCGGCGCCGAGACCGCGCAGGTGGTCCCCGAGCTCGTCCCCGCGGCCGGTGGAGGCGACCACGTGGTAGCCGCGCGCCGCGAGCAGCGCGATGGCGATCGACCCGACGCCGCCGGCGGCGCCGGTCACGAGGACATCTCCGGAGTCGGGGGTCACGCCACCGCGTTCGAGGGCGAGCACCGCGAGCATGGCCGTGAAGCCGGCCGTGCCGATGGCTGCGGCGCGCTGGGCACTCACGGCCTTCGGCAGGCGCACCAGGGAGCCGCCGGAGACGCGGGCGCGTTCGGCGAGGCCGCCGTGGTGGCTTTCGCCGATCCCGGCGCCGTTGAGGATGACGTGGTCGCCGGCCGCCCAGCGTGGGTCGTTACTGGACTCGACGGTGCCGACCAGGTCGATGCCCGCGATCAGCGGCCAGACCCTGGCCACGCCGGGCTTGCCCATCAGGGCCAGGCCGTCCTTGTAGTTGATGCTGGAGAATTCCACCGCCACGGTGACATCGCCGTCCATCAGCGCAGCGTCACCGAGCGTGGTCAGGGCCGAGGACTGGGTGCGGGTGCCCGACTCATCCTCGGTGCGGGTGACGACGATCGCGCGGAATTCGGTAGCAGGCATGCCTTCACCCTAGACCCGCCGGATGTGCCGGATCCGGTCCGGATCCGGTCCGGCACCGGGCCTTTCTGCCCGGAGCGCCCTCAGGTGACGTCGCGCTTCCAGCTGATGAAGTAGCCGCCTACGGTGGCGGCCAGCCCGTAGGCCAACAGCACCAGGCCGCCCTGCCAGCTGGTGAGCACGGCCATGCCCGGGCTGGTCAGGGCGTAGAAGCTCTCCCCCACCAGGGCGTCAGAGGCGGCGCCCGGCAGGAACTTGCCGATGTCGGCGGTCACCTCAGTGAACGTCGCGGCGAAGCGCAGCAGTGGCTCGACGAACTGGGTGAACGCGAGCACGATCACTATCGACGCGACCTGGCTCGGCACGAGCACGCCCAGGCCAACACCGATCACGGCCCAGAGCGCCATGGCGAGCACTGTACGGCCGATCAGGGCCCAGGTTTCGCCGTCGGCGAGCAGCGGGTCCACGCCGAAGCCACCGAGAACCAGCGCGCCGACACCGACGGATGCGGCCAGGCCGACCACGCCCAGCGCCGCACCCACCACGAACAGGGCGATGGTCTTGGCGCCAAGCACCCGGCCGCGCTTCGGGGTGGCGAGGAAGGTGGGGGTGAGGGTCTGGTGCCGGAACTCGCCCGTGGTGGCCAGGGCGCCCAGCAGCACCGGGAAGACGTACCCCACCGAGGAGGCGAAGCTGTAAATCAACAGGGGCACGCTGCCCAGGCTGGTCAGGTCGGCACCGCCGCCGCCGGCGTTCATGGCGTCGGGGGTGATGGCGCCGCTGTCCAGGCCGCCGAACAGGGCGGCGAGGCCGCCGGCCAGCAGGGTGATATAGCCGAAGAGCACCAGCGCAAGGATCCACCACATCCGGGTGGTCAGGATCTTGCTGAATTCGGCGGCCACGGGGCGCAGGATCAGGTTCACAGCGAGTCGCCTCCTTCGACGAGGGCGAGGAAGGATTCTTCCAGGCCCGCCTTCTGCCGGTGCAGTGCGTTCAATTCCACGCCCGCGGCGAAAGCTATGTGCCCCACCCGGCCGGGGTCCGGCACCGCGACGATCAGGCCGGTGCGGCCGGAGGTGAAGGGCAGGCCGGCCTCGGTGAGGGCCGCGATGAGGGCGTCCCGGTCCGGGGAGTCCACGATGACCTGCGGCGCGATGTTGGTGTCGAGGCTGGACAGCGGGCCCGAGTGCACCAGTTCACCCTTGGCGATGATGATCACGTCGTCGACACTCTGCTGCACCTCGCTGAGCAGGTGGGAGCTGACCAGCACGGTGCGTCCCTCTGCGGCCATGCTGCTGAGGAAGCCGCGGATCCATTTGATGCCTTCTGGATCGAGGCCGTTGATCGGTTCGTCGAGCACGAGCACGCCGGGGTCTCCCAGCAGCGAGTAAGCCAGGCCCAGTCGCTGGCGCATACCCAGCGAGTACCCGCCGACCCGCTGGCTGGCGTGTTCGGCCAGGCCCACCGTGTGCAGCACCTCGGCGACCCTGGTGCGGGGGATCCCGGCGGCGATGGTGTACACGCCCAGGTGATGGGCTGCGGTGCGACCCGGGTGGAAGCTGGCGGCTTCCAGCGCCGCCCCGACGGTGTGCAGCGGTCGGGGCAGGTCACGGTAGCGCAGGCCCCCGAAGGTGGCGTTGCCCGATGTGGGGGCGACGAGGCCCAGCAGCATCCGCAGCGTGGTGGTCTTACCGGCGCCATTCGGGCCGAGGAAACCGGTGACCCGGCCGGGCTCGACGGTGAAGGACAGGTCATTAACCGCCGTGACCTGGCCGAACTTCTTGGTGATGCTGGTGAATTCGATGACAGCGCCGATTGGCATCCGAGTCCCCTCTATCGCTCGATGCCCAGCCTATGGGGAAAACGAGCCGGTCCGCCGGGGTTTTTCGGGCGTGGGTGAGTCAACCTTGGCCGAATGCGGTCACCGGAGCACAAAATCCGTGATCGCCGCCAGCAGCACATCGATCTCGCCGGGGGTGCTGTACGGGGCCAGGCCGATGCGCAGGGCGCCGGCCTCCCCCAGGCCCAGGTGCCTGGAGGCCTCCAACGCGTAGAACGATCCGGAGGGCGCGAGGATCCCACGCTCGAACAGGAACTCGGTGGCGTCGGCGGCACTCCGGCCCGCGAAGCCCACCAACACCGTGGGGGTGCGCTCGACGGCCCGGGAATACACCGTCACGCCGGGCAGGGCGGCCAGCCCGGACTCCAGCCGGTCGCGGAGGGAATCCTCGTGGGCCTCGGCCAGTTTCAGCGAGGAGCGCAGCAGCGCCCGGCGGCTGATGCTCGGCCGCGCCGCCACCCCGGTGGTCAGCTCGCCGAGCCCCGCGAGGAAGTCGACGGCGGCCCTCACCCCGGCCAGGGTCTCGTACGGCAGGGTGCCGAGTTCGAAACGCTCCGGCACCACATCCGTCGATGGCAGCAGCTTGTCGGGGTGGATGCCGGCCAGCAGCGCCGGGTCCGCCGCGAGCACTCCGCAGTGCGGGCCGAAGAACTTGTATGGCGAGCAGACGAAGAAGTCCGCGCCGAGCACGGCGAGGTCCACGAAAGTGTGCGGCACGTAGTGCACGCCGTCGACGAAGAGCAGCGCCCCGGCCTCGTGCACCACCGCGGCGATCTCGGCGATCGGCGGCCGCGTGCCGATCAGGTTGGAGGCGGCTGTCACCGCCACGAGGCGGGTGCGGGCGGTGAGCACCGCGGCCACCGCGGACGCGGGCAGTTCACCGGTCTCCGGGTCGAAGTCCACCCAGACCACGGTGGCGCCGGCGCGGTCGGCGGCCTGCAACCAGGGGCGGATGTTGGCGTCGTGGTCGAGCCTGGACACCACGATCTCGTCGCCGGGCGCCCAGTCGCGCGCGAGGTGGCGGGAGAAGTCGTAGGTGAGCTGGGTGGCGCTGCGTCCGTAGACGATGCCGTGCGGGTCGGCGCCGAGCAGGTCGGCCATTGCCGAACGGAATTCGGTGACGGCATCGTCGGCGTTCCGCTCCGAGAGGCTGCGGCGGCCGCGGATCGACAGCGGGCCGGTGAGGGTGTCGAGGATGGCCTGTCCGACCCCGAGCGGGGTCTGCGTGCCGCCAGGGCTGTCGAAGTGCACGGTTCCGGCCGAGAGGGCGGGGAAATGGGCGCGGATCGATTCGACGTCGTAGGTCACCCTGCCATCCAAGCATTGATCCGGCGACCGCCGCCGCCGCTGACGCCGACACCGAACTACCATGGCGCCATGCCAGAGACCCCGGCGGTGCCCTCCGGACGCCGGCGCGTCTCGCCCGGGGCGGTTCTCGACGGGTTTTTCTTTGTGCTGGCCGGCCTCGCGTCGGTGTGGCTGGCGGTGCTGCTGGCCACCGAGAGCCTAGGCCTGGGCTGGGGGCTGCTCTGGTTCGCGGTGCTGTTCTGGGCGCTGCTGGCCTATCTGGTGCTGCCGCGCCTGCACCGCATCCTTACCCGGCTCTATGTGCCGGACTACTTCATCGGCCGCACCCGCACCAGCGACGGCCTGCTCGGCGACCCGGTCAACCTCGCCGTCATCGGAAGCGCCGAACAGCTGCACGCGGCGCTCGCCGCAGCCGGCTGGAACCGGGCCGACGACGTCACGCTCGCCTCGAGCTGGCGCATCGTGACCGCCACGGTACGCCGGCGTAGCTATCTGCGGGCGCCGGTGAGTCCGCTGCTGCTCTTCGACAGGGTGCAGGACTTCGCCTATCAGCAGGAGGTGGCGAACAACCCGGCCAAGCGCCACCACGTGCGCTTCTGGCGCTGCCCGGACGGCTGGATGCTGCCCGGCGGGCACCGGGTGGACTGGGTGGCGGCGGGCACCTTTGACAGGGCGGTGGGACTGTCGCTGTTCACCTTGCAGGTCACCCACAAGATCGACGAGCACACCGACATCGAACGTGACCACGTCGTGGCGAGCATCCGGCGGGCGGTGCCGCAGACCCGCCTGGTGCTGATCCGGGACTTCGCCACCGGCTACCACTCCCGGAACGGCGGCGGCGACAACATCCAGACGGATGGCGACCTGCCGGTGATCGACCTGCGCGGGATGCCTCTGATCGGGACGCCGCCCGGCACGGCGCTGCCCGATGGGGGAACCGTCATCGAATTGACCGGGCTGTCGTGACGGGCACGGTCGCCCCCGGCAGGGTCAAGCGTCCCCCGTCGGTGATCGGCGGGGTGCTGCTGATGGGGGTGCGGGCGCTGACGGGTGGATTCGCCATCCTCACTGTCGTCCTGTCGTGGGACAGCTTCGTGGGTACGATCGTGGTCAACGGCGAGAAGCTCGCTCGGAGCGACCCGCCGGCCGCCGGTGCCGTGCTTGGCTGGCTGCTCGCGGCCTACGGGCTTTACCTCGTGCTCTACCTGGGTCTGGCCGTGCTGGTGTTCACCGGCCACAACTGGGCCCGTGTGGTGGCGATGTCGTTCGCCTCGGTGAGCATCCTGCTCTCGTTCGCCGACTACGCGCTCAACGGCGCCCAGATCACCCTGCGCACATCGCTGGTGAGCGTCACGATCGACATCCTGATCCTGCTCGCGCTCTCGAGCACCCAGGCGCGCCACTACGCCCGGGCCGCAAGGGCGTCCCGGGCGTAGCGGTGAAACAACTCAGCCGTTGAACTCGACCGGGTCCGGGCCGATCCGGGAGTCGGTGTTCAGGCCGTCGATCAGCAGCAGGTCGGCGGGGCTGAGATCGAAGTCGAAGACGGCCAGGTTCTCAATGATGCGGCTGGGCGTGACCGACTTGGGGATCACGATGCGGCCCTGCTGCAGGTGCCAGCGCAGGATGACCTGCGCGGGGGAGCGGCCGGCGCGGGCGGCGACGTCCGCCACGACGGGGTCGGCCAGCAGGCCGCCCTGCGCGAGCGGGCTCCAAGCCTCGGTCGCGATGCCCTGCGCCGCGTTGGCGGCGCGCACCGCCGTCTGGGTGAGGCGCGGGTGCAGCTCCACCTGGTTCACGGCCGGCACGATCCTGGAGGTATGGGTAAGACGCTCGAGGTGCTCGGGGGCGAAGTTCGAGACGCCGATCGCTCGTACTCGCCCGTCGGTGAGCAGCTGCTCCATGGCGCGCCACGACTCGATGTAGTTGTCGTTGGCCGGTGCGGGCCAGTGGATCAGGTAAAGGTCAACGTAATCCAGGCCCAGCGCGGCCAGGCTGGCCTCGTAGGCGGCAATCGTGCTCGCAAAGCCCTGGTCGCTGTTCCACAGCTTGGTGGTGATGAACAGCTCGTCGCGCGGGATGCCCGACGCGGCCAGGGCACGGCCGACGCCGGCCTCGTTGCCGTAGATGGCGGCGGTGTCGATGCTGCGGTAACCGGCGTCGAGGGCGGCGGTCACGGCCGCGGCGGTCTCGTCGTCCGGCACCTGGAAGACGCCGAAGCCGAGCTGGGGAATCTCGACACCGTTGTTCAGGGTGATGGTGGGGATGCTCATGCGGTGGTCCTTTTGGTTCGGGGTGCGGGGGATCAGGAGGCGGTGGTGACGAGGGGGGTGGCGCTCGCCGCGGGGTCCGGCGCGGCGCTGGGCGGGGTCAGCACATTGCGGCGGGTGGCGGCCACGATCATCACGATCGCGGCGGCCGCGGTGATCGCGGCACCGGCCCAGAGCGGCGAGGTGTAGCCGAGGCCCACGCTGATGGTGATGCCGCCGATCCAGGCGCCGAGGGCGTTGCCCACGTTGAATGCGGCGATGTTGGCGCTGGAGGCCAGGGTCGGCGCGGTGTCGGCGTAGAGCATGATGCGGGTCTGCAGCCCGGGCACGGTCCCGAAGCCGAAGCCGCCCATCAGCACGAGCGCAATCACGGTGGCGACCGGGTTCGCCGCGGTGAGGGCGAAGAGCGCCATCACCACCGTGAGCCCGATCAACAGCACCACCAGGGTGGGATCGAGCCGCCGGTCGGCCGCCTTGCCGCCGAGGATGTTGCCCGCGAAGAGGCCGGCGCCGAAGACCACAAGCAGCCACGGCACGGCCCCGCTGGAGAAGCCGCTCACCTCGGTGAGCGTGTAGGCGATGTAGGTGAAGGCGCCGAACATGCCGCCGAAGCCGAGCACCGTCACCACCAGGGAGAGCCAGACCTGGCTGGAACGAAAGGCGCGCAGTTCGCCGCGCAGGTTGCTGACGTGCGCGGTGTCGTCGGTGGCGCGGGGCACGAGGACCACGATGCCGGCCAGGGCCACAACGCCGATCACGGTGATCGCCCAGAAGGTGGCCCGCCAGCCGAAGCTCTGGCCGATGAAGGTGCCGAACGGCACGCCGAGAACGTTGGCGAGGGTGAGGCCGGTGAACATGATGGCGATGGCGCCGGACTTCTTGCTCGGCGGCACGAGGCTGGCGGCGACGACGGCGCCGATGCCGAAGAAGGCGCCGTGACAGAGAGCGGCGATGATGCGGCCGAGCAGCATGATCGGGTAGCTCGGGGCGAGTGCCGAGATCAGGTTGCCGATGATGAAGAGCACCATCAGTCCCACCAGAACGTGTTTGCGGGGCAGCCGGGTCACCGCGGCGGTGAGCAGGATGGCGCCGACGGCGACGCTGAGGGCGTAGCCGGAGATGAGCCAGCCGGCGGCGGCCTCGGTCACGGCGAAGTCGGCGGCCACCTCGGGCAGCAGGCCGGCGATGACGAACTCGGTCAGGCCGATCCCGAAGCCGCCGAGGGCGAGTGCGATCAATCCAATGGGCATGCGGAAATTCCTTCAAGGGTGCGGCGGTGCGCGGGCCGTTGGTCGAGCCTGTCGAGGCCACGCGCTGGTAGTTGCAGGCGCGTCATAAATGATTGCACACGCTAGGTAACTGCGCAAGCAACTACTTTTTGCGAGCAAGCGGATGCGTGGTCGGGCTGATCTGCTCAGGCCGCGTGTGCCGCGCAGGCCGGGGCGGCGACGGCCACGCAGTCCGGGCAGGCAACCAGCTGCTCCCGGCAGGACAGGTCCCGGCAGTTGAGCATGTTCTTGGTGCCCGCGCCGCAGACCTGGCAGTGGCCGAGAACGGTGGCGTGGTCGCTGAAATCCACCGACATCCGCTGGTCGAACACGTAGAGCGAGCCGTCCCAGAGCCCGTCGTCGCCGTAGGCCTCGCCATAGCGCACGATGCCGCCCTCGAGTTGGTAGACCTCGCCGAAGCCACGGTCCTTCATCAGTGACGACAGCACCTCGCAGCGGATGCCACCGGTGCAATACGTCACCACGGGCTGGCCCTTGAGGTGGTCGTATTTGCCGCTGTCGAGCTCGGCCGCGAACTCGCGGGTGTTCGCCACATCCGGCACCACGGCACCCCGGAACCGGCCGATCTCGGCCTCGAAGGCGTTGCGGCCGTCGAAGAACACCACGTCGTCGCCGCGTTCGGCCACGAGGGCGTGCAGTTCGGCCGGGGCCAGGCGGGTGCCGCCGCCCACGACGCCGCCGGCATCCACGGTGAGGGCCTCTGGCGAGCCGAAGCTCACGATCTCGTCGCGCACCTTCACCACCAGCCGAGGGAAGTCCAGGCTCGCCCCGGACTCGTCGAGGCCGGTTCCCTCACTCCACTTGAAGTCGATCTCCGCGAACGGTGCGTACTGACGGGTCTTGCGTACGTAGCGCTTGAGGGCGGGCAGGTCGCCGCCCACGGTGCCGTTCAGGCCGTCCCTCGAGATCAGGATGCGGCCGCGCAGGCCCAACGACTCGCAGAGGTCGCGCTGCCACAGGCGGATGGCTTCGGGGTCGCTGAGCGGAGTGAAGACGTAGTAGAGCAGGATCTTCGGAATGGCCACCCCCACATTTTAGGCGGCGGCGAGGGGCGCGAGGCGGCCCACGTAGGCTGAGCCAACCAGACCGCCACCAGATCCTTGGAGTGTGCATGACCACGATCGATCCCTTCGCCCGTTTCGGCGAGGTGCCCCAGTTCAACCTGACCAGCTCGGTGATGACCGACGGTGGCCCGCTGGCCGCCGCCCAGTACGGCGTCGGCGCCGGCGGTCAGGATGTCTCGCCTGACCTGCACTGGAGCGGCTTCCCAGCCGAGACCCAGAGCTTCGCACTCACTGTGTTCGACCCGGATGCCCCGACCGGTTCCGGTTATTGGCACTGGGCGGTTTTCAACATTCCCGCCGACGTCGACAGCCTGCCCACCGGTGCCGGAGTCGCGAACTCGGTGCTGCTGCCCGCCGGTGCCGTCGTCATGCCCAACGAGATCCGCCAGCCCACCTTCATCGGTGCCGCGCCGCCACGCGGAACGGGCACGCACCGCTACCAGTTCGTGCTGCACGCCCTCGACGTCGCAGACCTCGGCGTCGACCCGCAGGCCACCCCGGCCGTGCTCGGCTTCAACGTGCACTTCCACACCCTGGCCCGCGCCGTGCTCGAGGCCACCGGAGTCGCCGGAGGCGCCGCCTAGCCGATCCCGACAACCCTCTATCTCCTCAGGCGGCAGGTCGCTCGTCCGTTAGCCATCCTCTACAACGCGCCCATCCCGTCGGTCGAGCTTGTCGAGACCCAGCAACCCGTTCTCGGCAACGCGCCCGTCCCGTCGGTCGAGCCTGTCGGGACCCCGCGAGTGATCCTCTGCAGTGCGGAAGTGTTTTCGATATCCGTTCCGGAATATGCTGACGTATCCTCGCATATAGGTGCGATTCGTGAGAGAATGGGGGTATGGACGACGAGCTGGATAGTGGCTCCACCGCACCGACGGGAACGACTCCCACCGGGTCGAACCTGCACGACTGGAACACCGGCCTGTCCGGTCCGGATCCTTTCACGGCACTGGATGCCCACAGTTTGAGCGGCACCTCCGACATGAAGGCCGCCGCTGCGGCTGGCCCTGCCACGGGCTCGTCCCGTCCCGACCAGACCGGTCGGGGCCGCTCTAAGCCACGGCCTGAGTGGAGAGACCCGGCCGAGCTGCCCGGGGTGCAGGGCGCGCATACCGGTGCGTTCGGTCAGAAGCTCCAGGCGTTGGATGATGCGGCGCGGACGGTGATGGCGGTGATGGACTCCATCGACGTGAACGCGTTGAGTGACCCGGAGGTGGTCGCGTTGACGCAGATGGTCGAGCGCACCGGTCGGCCGGTGGACGCCGCCCGGGTGGCCACCGCGACCGTGGTGGGTTACCGGGCTCGTACGGGGTTGGGTTCCGAGTCGTTGGCGTGGCGGTTGGGCACCTCGCACCCCACGGATTTGCTGATTCGGTTGACGGGCATGTCGGGTCCGGAGATGAAACGGCGGGTGAGCCTGGGTGAGAAGGTCGCACCGCGGATGTTGGGCGGCCTGGTGCTGGAGCCCGAGTTCCCGTTCGTGGCCGCAGCCTTAGCGGCCGGGGAGATCGGTCTTGATGCGGCGGAGAACATCGTGAAGGGTTTGGCCGACTACAAGGTGCACGGCCGCTTCGACGCCGACCAGTCGCTGGTGGACGGTGGTGAGGCCGAGCTGGTGGAGTCCGCGACCGGGTCCGTGTTCGCCCGCACCCCCGGCCCCGGCGACACCAACACCGATACCGATGGTGCCGGGCCTGCCTGCACGGGGCCGGTCCGGCGTTTGGGTGCGTCGGCGGGGTTCACTTTTCCGGCGGACCGGATTCGGGAGATGGCGGCGACGTGGCAGGCGGTGTTGAACCCGGACGGTGCCGCGCCCACCGCGGAGATCCTGGAGGCCAAATCCACGTTCTCGTTCGGCAAGCTCAGCCAAGGCCTGCACCCGCTGCGCGGTGGGGTGACCCCGGAGCTCAAGGGCATCATGCAGAACCTGTTCAACACGTTCCAGTCCGCGCGCAGCGCCCCCGCGTTCCCGTCCGCGGACGAGCAGCAGCGCATCGAGGCCGGCGAACTCGTGCCCGGCGAGATCCTCGACGAACGCGACGGCGGTCAGAAACGCGCCGATATTCTCCGCGGCATCCTCGTCCAGGTCGCCCAAGACCCCCGCACCCCGACCATGGGCGGAATCCCGCCGACGGTGATGGTGCACGTGAACGCAACCGACCTGATCAACGGGGTCGGCGTCGGTTGGATCGACGGCGTCGAGGGCCCCGTCTCGATGAAAACGATCAACCAGATGGTCGACAACGGCGGCTTCCGGCCGATCTTCTTCGGCGGCACCGGCGCCGTCCTCGCCCTCGGCGACAAAGTCCGCTGCTTCACCCCGCTGCAACGCACGGCGATCACCGCCCGAGACGGCGGCTGCATCATCCCCGGCTGCACCTGCCCACCGCAATGGACCGAAGTGCACCACNATGGACCGAAGTGCACCACGTGACACCGTGGCAAAACGGCGGCCCCACCAACGTCTCGAACGGGGTTTTGCTGTGTTGGTATCACCACCACAACATCGACACCTCCGGATGGCACATCCGCATGGTTCTGGGCATGCCCGAAGTCAAAGCCCCACACTGGATCGACCCCACCGCCACCTGGCGAAAACCACCGCAGCACCGGGCCCACGACCCCAAATACCGCCGGCAAGACGAGTAGCCGCGGCTGATGCAAGGGGACGGTCGATTCAAGCCAAGTGAGAGATTCTCAGGTCATCTCATGGTTGCGCGCCTATGTTCTACACGCGGCAAAAAACGATGCAAGCGCTACCAACGCCAGTCGGCACTTCGAAGCCGCTTCCGGTAGCGCCACGTCGGCAGTAAGGCACCATGTTTCACTCGTCCCCCCACTCCAGCACCAGCTTCGACCCCGCTGCCGGCCCCTCCGCGGACTCGCACCTCACGCACCGGGAAACCGGCCTGTCCAGGGTGCCGGTGTGGCTCTGGAAAGCGATCATGACGCGCATCGCGCCGGGCGAACTGCACAAGTTCAACGCCGACCCGATCGACGACGTCGACTACCACTTCGACCTTGACTACGTGGGCGACGGCATCCGTGATCACCGCCTCGACGTTCTCGTGCCGCACGAGCACCACGACGGTCATCCCGACAGCCACGACGTGACCACGCCACCGAGCCCGCTGCCCGTCTACATCTACTTCCACGGCGGCGGTTGGACGTCCGGCGACAAGGCGCCGCTCACCAAGTACGCTGCCAGCCAGGCGGTCGAGGGCATGGTTGTCGTCAACGCCAACTACCGCATGGCCACTCGATTCAAGATCGGCCACATGCTCGACGACGCCAACGCTGTGCTCACCTGGGTCCAGCGCAACATCGTCGAATACGGCGGCGACCCCACCCGCATCGTTCTCGGCGGCGACTCGGCGGGCGGGCACATCGCGGCCCTGCTCACCGCCGCGGCCAACGACGACACCCTCGCCGCGCACTACAACCTCGACCTGCCGATCGAGGCCGGCCACCTGCGCGGACTCGTGCAGCACTGCAGTATCGCCGACTTCTCGGTCATGTTCGAGCGCGGCTTCGTGCTCAGCCTCAACTTCCTGCGGATGCTGCTTCCCGAACGCAGCCCCGGAATGTCGCTGCGCGACGCCGCCCGATTCCTCTCGCCCATCGAGTGGCTCGACAAGGGCTTCCCGCCGGTCTTCATCACGACCTCCGAGCGCGACTACTTCTACCGGGCCAACCTCAACTTCATCGAGGCCCTGCGCCGACGGTCCATCCTGGCCGACACGGTGATCTACGGCCGGCACCGCACCAACACCCGGCACACCTGGCAGCAGGACGCCCGGCACCCCGAATCGCAGGAGGTCTACCGCCGTCTGGGTTCATTCGTGCGCAAGGTGGCGGCGCTGCCCACCCAGGCTCGGTCCACGCCTGCTCAGGCCGAGCCCGCCCTGGCCTAGCTCCCCGGCATGCGCGGTTCTGCCCGGGCATGGTAGACAAGTTCGACACTTGCCAGGCCATTCGGGCCGCGCCAGCCAAGAGGAGCACACATGAGCCAGGCCGACACGTTCCCGGTGACCGGGCTCCCCAAGACCGGGCTACCCACCCGCGCCCTCGTCGTCGGTGACCCGTTCCGGGCCGAGCAGATCTCCCACCTGCTCGACAACGTGCGCGAGGTCGCCCACCAGCGTGAGTATCGCTCGTTCGTCGGTGACTGGAACGGCAGCACCGTCGTCGTCTCCTCGCACGGTGTGGGCGCCCCCGGCGCCATCTGTCTGTTCCAGGAGCTGATGGATGCCGGCGTGGACACCATCATCAGGCTCGGCACCGCCGGAGCCCTGCTGCGTGGCATCGGCGACGGCGACCTGATCATCGCCGAGTCCTGCGTGCGCGACGACGGCGTCACCCACCAGCTGGTGCCGGAGAGCTACCCGGCCGCCGCGAATCCCGAGGTCGTGATCGCTTTGGCCGAGGCAGCCCGGCGGCACGACGCCCCCCACCACCGAGGAATCGTCTGGACCCGGGCGGCCTTCTACCCGGGAATCATCGATCTCAACCAGGCCGGTTACGTCAAGCTCGGCGTGCTCGCCATCGAAATGGAACTCTCGGCCCTGCTCGTGCTCGCCTCCACCCGCGGCGTGCGCGCGGGCGGCGGCCTCGTGATCGACGGCGCCACCGCCGACGACCTCGTCGACACCACCGGATACGACCCGCATCGCACCGTCGTGGCGGATGGCGTCAGTCGCGGCATCTCCGTCACCCTCGACGCCCTCGTCGCCCTGCCGGAGTTCGTCTGATGGCCACCGACCACGTCGACCTGATCCTCACCGCGGATGCCGTGCTCACCGTCGACGCCGCTGGCACGATCATCGAGGCCGGCGCCGTCGCCATCCGTGCCGGGATCATCGTCGGCGTCGGGCCGGCCGCCGACCTGCTCGCCCGGTACGACGCGGCGGAGGTACTCGAGAGCCCGGGCTGCGTGATCGCCCCCGGCTGGGTGAACACCCACAGCCACTTGGCCATGAACCTGTTCAGGGGCGCGGCCGACGACGTCACCCTCGAGGTGTTCCTCGAGCGGATGGTCGGCGCCGAACTCGCCACCCTCAGCGCCGAGACTGTCGCCGTCGGCACCAGGGCCGGGATCGCCGAGTGCCTCTTGGGCGGCACCACCACGGCGCTGGACATGTACTGGTTCCCGCGGGCCAGCCGCGCTGTCGCGGCGGAGGCCGGATTCCGGCTGCTGAACGGCCCCACCTTCCTCGGCAACGCGGACCCCGAGGGCCGCGACTTCGCGGGCATGCTCGAGGAAGCCAGATCGATCCTCACTGACAACCGCACCGAGTCGCCCGACGACGACCTCTGGGTGATGCCCCACTCGGCCTACACCCTCAGTAGCGACCAGCTGGAGAGCATTCGGGAGCTGGCCGCCTCGCGCGGCGCCCGCATCCACACGCACGCCTCTGAGAGCCTCGGCGAACTGGCGCTGACGGTGCAGGTCAACGGTGACCGGCCGGTCGCCGTGCTCGATGCGGCCGGGCTGCTGACCAACCACACCGTCCTGGCCCATGCCGTGCACCTCACCGACGACGAGGTCACCCGCATCGCCGCCAGCGGCGCCGCCGTGGCGCACTGCCCGATGTCGAACCTCAAGCTCGGCTGCGGCATCGCCCGGCTGCCCGAGCTGTTGCAGCACGGCGCCGCCGTGGGCTTGGGCACCGATGGGGCCGCCTCCGCCGGTTCCCTCGACATGTACGCCGCCGTGCGGATGGCCGCGCTGCTGCACAAGGGCACCAGCAACGACCCCACCATGATCAGCGCCGAACGCGCCGTGCGGCTCGGCACCGTCGACGGCGCCCGCGCCCTCGGTCTGGCCGACGTGGGCACGATCGAGCCCGGCATGCAGGCCGACCTCCAGGTCGTGCGCATCGACACACTGAACAGCAGCCCCGGCCGTGACCCGTGGTCTGCGCTGGCCTACACGGCCACGGCCACCGACGTGCGACACGCCGTGGCCCGGGGCCGGATTGTGCTGCGCGACAGGGTGCTGCAGACCATCGACGAGACGTCGGCCCTGCGCGAGCTGTCGGAGGCCGCCGCCCGCTAGCATCATCGGGTGCACCTGTTCTTTCGAACCCTGCTCCATAGCCTGCTGTCGCGCTTCGGCCCACGCCTCGGGCACTACGACGTCGCCCGCACGCGGTTCATCACCCTGCCCACCGACCAGGACATCCTGCGGCACATGAACAACGGCGTGTACCTGTCGATCATGGACATCGCCAGGTTCGACATGCTGCACCGCACCGGAATCTGGGCGATCTTCCAGGCCAAGGGCTGGTATCCGGTGGTGGTGGCCGAGACCATCAGTTTTCGCAAGTCACTGACACTCGGCCAGCGGTTCACCGTCGAGTCGCGCATCTTGGGTTTCGACGACAAGGCCGTTTACGTCGAGCAACGCTTCGTGCGGCCCGTTGAGGGCCCGGATGCGAGACCGGGCGACGTCGAGGTCTACGCCCGCGGCTTCATCCGCGGCCGGTTCCTCAAGCGCACGGGCGGCGTGGTCACCATCGACGAACTCACCGACGCCGTCGGTGCCGTGCCCGCCGAAGTGAGCGTGCCCGACTGGCTGCTCGAGTGGAGCGCCGACGTGGCCATGCCCGCTACCCGGGCGCCGGCCCCCAGCATCTGGGAGTAGTGGCTAGGCGCGGTCCTCGCTTGCTGGCGCAGGGGTGGGCTTGGGCACCAGGAGCTCTTGATAGTGACTCTGCAGCGCGGGGTAGTACTTGCTGAACGACGGCAGCGGGTGGTGGGTGCGGGAGGCGACGAGCCTATCGAGGTAGTAGTCCCAGACCGGCCCGAACGTGGCGGCCTCGGCGGGGGAGTGCAGCCGCAGCCCGAAGGTCAGCACGGTCTTGCCGGATCCGCCCGACAGATGCGCCATCACCCGCCAGGCATCCTCGCCCTCGCCGATGTCCAGCGCCAGCTTCTTGAATTCGACACATTCCAGAATGCTCACGTACTCCCACTGCGAGTCGTTCTTCGATTCCATCCGGAACCGCACGGCCCCGGTTCGAGGGGACCCTGTGTAGGTGCCGATCCAGCCGTGCAGGCCCTCGGGTTTGGTCACGGCCTCCCACACCGACTCCGGGGCCGCCGGGAAGATGCGGTCGAAGAGCAGGTAGAGCCCGTCCTCCCGGTGGGCGAACCGCCCTGTGGCGTGGGCGACGTCCGGCGGACCGGGCAGGGGCTGGGTGGGCATGGTGACCTCCACGTTGAGTGAAACACGAGCCTTCCCTCTGAGGCTATGCCTAGTTCGAGGCCGCCGCCAGAGTCCTCAGTCGCCCTCGAGCACGGCCATGGCGGCGTTGTGCCCGCCGAGTCCGCTCACCCCGCCGCCGCGCCGAGCGCCGGCTCCACAGAGCAGAATCCGCGGATGCCGGGTAGCCACGCCCCAGCGCTGGGCGGCGGTGTCCCTGGGCGCGTCATCTTCCAGGAACGGCCAGGACAGGAGCCCGTGGAAAATGTCCCCGCCGGGCAGGTTGAGCGCCGACTCGAGGTCCGCGGTGGTCTTGGTCTCGATGCACGGCCTGCCGTCGGCATCCCGGAGCAGCAGGTCCTCGATGGGTTCGGCCAGCACCGAGTTGAGGGAGGCCAGAACGGCGGCCTGCAACTGGGCCCTGACGGCGGTGTTGTCCAGGCGGGTAAGCCGGTCGGGGGTGTGCAGGCCGAACACCGTGAGGGTCTGCGCGCCGGCCGCCACCAGTTCCGGCGAGAGGATGCTCGGATCGGTGAGGGAGTGGCAATAGATCTCACAGGAGACCAGATCGGGGACCCGGCCCGCACTGGCCTGCCGATACGCGTCCTCGAGCTGGCTGAGCGTCTCATTGATGTGAAAGGTTCCGCCGAACGCGGCCTCGGCCGACACCGACGCATCAAGCAGGCGGGGAAGTCGGCTGAGCAGCAGATTCACCTTCACCTGGGCGCCCTCGGGCTTCACGGTGTCCGGTGTGCGCTCACCAAGCAGGCCGTCCAGCACCCACGGTGCCACGTTCGCCAGCACGTGGCTTCCCACGGTGCTCTCGTCCCGGAGTTCGTGCCGGTAGCGCACGGTGCCGTCCGGATCGATGCTGGTGACCTCTGCGCTCGTCAGGATGCGCGCACCGGCCTGGCGGGCAACTCGCTCCAGCTCCCCGGTCACCGCACCCATACCGCCGACGGGTACATCCCAGTCGCCGGTGCCGTTTCCGATCGAGTGGTAGAGAAAGCAGCGGTTCGCATCCAGTGACGCGTCATTCACCGAGGTGAACGTGCCGATCAGGCCGTCGGTGGCCACCACCCCGCGCACGAGGTCGGAGCCGAATCGCCGGTTGAGCATGTCGCCGAGGGGATGCTCGATGAGCTCGTCCCACAGGGCGTCGTCGCCGACCAGCCGGCGGGCCTCTGACCGGGTGGGAATCGGCTCGCACACCGTGGGGAACAGCGCACGGGCCAGATGCCCGAGGTCGCCACCGAGTTGCTGCCACCCCGCGATGTCCGCCCCGGCTCCAATCCGGTCGAAGGAGGCCCGCGTCGCCTCGGCATCGCCCGCATCCACCAGCAGGCCGGTCGCCGGGTTGGCCGGATCCGGGGTGTACGACGAGTACCGCCGCCGCGCCAGCTCGATCGACAGGCCGAGCTCGTCGATGATGCGGGCAGGCAGCAGGCTCACCAGGTACGAGTACCGGGACAGACGGGCATCCACCCCGGTGAAGGCGGCAGCCGATACCGCTGCTCCGCCCACGTGGTCGTCCCGTTCGAGAACCAGCACCCTCCGCCCGGCCTTGGCCAGATAGGCCGCGGCGGTGAGGCCATTATGGCCGCCTCCGACGATCACGATGTCGTGCGTGGAGTCCATGAAAGAGCCCTTCTCAAGCGCCGATGCTGGTCTGTCGACCCTATCCTCGCTAGGGCGACACGCCCGGGATGCGGATGGGATTTGCGACCCCCCCAGAATCCCCGTAATGTCATCTCTCGTCACCCCACAGGTTCGGAAAGCCGAAGAGCTACCGGCCTCAAGCGGGACCAAATCCAAGCAGAAAAGAAAGCGATTCTTCGCTTTGTACAGCTTGATGAAGTTTGCTTCGAATTCCCTAATCGGAAATCCACGCAGACAACAAGAACAAACATCGAAGTGCCCCGGAGCGACAGCCATTAGGCCTGAAGTCGGGTGCGTCCGATCCTTGAGAACTCAACAGCGTGCACAATGTCAAATGCCAAAAACCTCGGTCGTAGGGTCCCTTTCTAGGGGATACC